>JAQCGA010000196.1 GCA_027619145.1 bacterium
CCGCCGTCGCCCGAATATCCGAAACTCCCGTTCCCGGCCACCGTCGTAATGGTCCCCGAGGCATCCACCTTGCGAACCCGATGGTTTTCTCGATCCGCAAAATACACGTTTCCAGAACTGTCTACATACAGGCCCATCGGGAAATTCAACCGGGCATCCGTAGCCGATCCTCCGTCCCCGGAATAGCCTGAATTGCCTTCACCGGCGATTGTGGTAATCGTTCCAGAGGGGTCCACCTTGCGAATTCGATGGTTATTCGTATCCGCAAGATACAGGGTACCCGACCCGTCCATAAAAATCCCGGACGGGTCCGCCAGGGTTGCCGCCGTGGCCGGACCTCCATCCCCCGAATATCCCGAACTCCCATTGCCGGCCACCGTTGTAATGGTCCCCGAGGGGTCCACCTTGCGAATTCGACGGTTGTTCGTATCGGCAATGTACAAGTTGCCCAACCCATCTATAAAAATTCCAGAAGGGTCAGACAACCCCGCATCGGTAGCTGCACCTCCATCGCCGGAGAACCCAAAATTTCCATTGCCAGCCCGCGTGACAATACTCTGTCCATATGCCGCTGAGGCCATCAACAAGAATGCCACCGCCACACGCCAGAAGGACCGGGACATGCGGCCACACCATATACAAAAAATTTTGATCATAGAACCACCCAGATAATGTACGTGGATAAACCTGTGCAATAAATCACGCCGCGTGCCTTACAAACAGGACAGGCACGTGGACGGTGAGCACAATACAAAAATAGAGGCTACAAATAAGGGAGATCACACGAGAAAAAGAACCCGCACAGAGTGCCGCAGAAGCTACCGATGGGGTACCGGGTCTTCTGTGTCTAAGGTTGGGGAACCTTACCCTGTTAGTACAGGCGTAATTCAAAATTCAGCTTAAAGATAAGCCTTTGTTTTTTCTAAGTCAAGCAGAGAGTTCTACCCGTTTGGACGCAGTTGACAACGCCAGCCCGATGCCCTATATTACCTCCGCCTGTTTCGGGCAACAGTCTTCCAAACACATCCAGCGCCCGGTGCCCCCATGTTTCGCCTACCCCTTGCTCGCCTTGCCATAAACGAACGTGCCCGGTTTTTCTATTGCCTGGCCGGGTTCATGTGCATAGCCTCAGCGGCTCTCATCGCCCGTACCGCTGGCGATGCGCTGTTCCTCAATCGCTATAGTCTGGACCTGCTTTCCTACATGTATGTAGGCACGGCCATCGTTGTCGTCTGTGCATCTTCGGCCTACGGGATCTTCGCGGGTCGTGTCCCTGCTGGCCGCCTGATCCCACGCACCTGCGCCGTTCTCATTTTCTTTTTGCTCCTCCTGCGCCTATCTCTACTGCACCCCTGGGGAGGCTTTCGGATCACGGCCTATCTCCTGGCAGACCTGGTCGTCAACTTGCCAATGATGCTCTTCTGGAGCTTTGCTGCGCTGGTCTTTAACCCACGGGAAGCCAAACGGCTCTTCGGCTTTGTGGGTGCCGGTGGCACCTTATCCTGCATTCTGGCAGGTTTTCTTGTGCAACCGCTGGCGGCGTACCTGGGCACCGAAAACCTCCTCTTGCTGGTTGCCCTGCTTCTGGCTGGTTTTCTGGGCATCGTAACCCACCTCTCAAAAATCGAATCGGCCCGGTTGCAACCTGCACCCGGGCCGGCAGGAAAAGCCCGGCGCCCCCCCCTGCAAACGCGATATGGAGAACTTCTCAAAACGCCCCAGGTGCGCAACCTGGTCCTGCTGGTCGTGGCGGCAACACTCACGCTCACGCTGGTCGATTACCAGTTTAAAGCCTCCGCCCGCCTCCGCTTTGAAGGCGCAGACCTGGCAGGTTTTTTTGGGAAATTTTATGCATATGCCAGTGTGCTCGCACTCTTTCTTCAGCTCTTTTTTGTCCACCGTATCCTGAGCCGTGGCGGCGTGCTCCTGGGGCTGGCGATCTTGCCTGCAGCCCTCGTATTCACTTCCGTTGGCACTTTGTTAACAGCATCTTTCTCCTGGACCATTGCCACCAAATTTGTTGTCCAGACCCTGCTTTTTACAATCGATATCGCCGCACTTCAAATGCTCTACCTGGGCACACCGATCCAATCTCGCAACCAGGCACGAACGTTCGTAGAAGGCCAGGCCAAACCCCTGGCAATGGCCGTCGCTGGCTTGGCCCTCGTAGCCCTCTCCCAAGAGGTTCCGCTCCATATCCTTGCCATGGGCGCAGCAGGCGGTGCGCTCATCTGGCTTTTGCTGACCCGAGCAAACCACCGGTCCTACGTTTCTGCACTTGTAGGCTCCCTGGACACCTACCGCTTCGACCCGTCGGCAGAAACCGCTCCGTTTCACGACAAAAACTTTGAATCACACCTCCGAGAAGCGCTCACATCCGTTTCAGATGAAGACATTGCATACCTGCTCAGCATCGTCCAGGATCTGGACCATGTGGACTGGGCTCCAGAGTTTAGAGACCTGCTGGGCAGGCAGAACACCTCCGTCAAGATTGCCGCCCTGTCCTACCTTCAAGAACACGGCAACCAGCAGGACCTCAACGCGGTACTGGCCCACCGTACTCACCCAGACCCCGGTGTGCGGGCAGCAGCCACCTACGCAAGCGCAGCGCTCGGTGGTGAAGACAGCTTGGAAGAAATCGAAAACGGCCTCCGGGACCCACATCCCGCAGTACGCTCTGCTGCAATTGGTTGCCTGATTAATAGCGGCGACTTGGACAACCTGCTCACGGCAGGTGCGGTACTGAAGACCATGCTTGCCCACGAACGTGCCGATGAACGAATTGCGGCCGCCCAGGCTCTGGCACACGTCCCCAACGAAAGTCTCGTCCGCCCACTGATCGGCCTTCTTCAGGACCTGGATACCAACGTGGTACGCGCCGCCCTTCACGCCTGCGAAAACCGCACCCATCCTCGCCTCATCGCGGCGGTAATCCCCCTCCTTGCCGAAACCGAACTACACAATATGGCTGCACAGGTCCTGGCAGGTTTTGGGAAACCCGCACTCGACCACCTGACCCCCTACCTGGAACTACGCCGGATGGACGGTGCACTTCAGGGAGCGGCACATGTTCCGGCCATCTTGGCCGAAATTGGGGATCCCAGCGTATTTCCAGCTCTGTTCAAGGCGGCAGAGCAGGCCGAGGACGCCGCCGTGCAAACCCAGGCAGTACGGGCATGTGCAAAGTTATTGCTCACACTGCAATCTCTTAAACCGTATCAGGTTCAAATTGACCAAATTATCAAAGGAGAAATCAGCGCGGCGAAAACACACCAGGCAGATCTTCTGGCCCTATCCAATCTCCCCGGAACAGATGTGCTCCGCGATGCCCTGAAACATGCGTTTGACAACCACCTGGAAAATACGTTTACGCTCCTCAGCGTTCTAATACCCGGGGTAGATCTACTCGCCGTTCACCGCAACCTGGCCAGAGGTAGCCGCGAAAGTCGTGCAAATGCGGTGGAAATCCTGGACAACGTGCTGAAAGGGGAAACAAAAACTTCGATTCTGGCCCTGCTGGAACCGCCCAGGTCGGCAGAAGGAACTCCCCAGCAAGCAGCCGCCCGAATTCTTGAACTGGCGCAAAACCCGCCCACAGATTGGGTGCTGATTGGGGCCCTCTACGCCGCTGCAGAGAACGCCATTCGGAACATCCACCACTGCATCCCGGCCTGCCTGGAGCACCCGCATGCAGTGGTTCGGGAAACCGGCCTGTATACCCTGGCCCGCTTCGAAGACCCAACGCTTTTTCAAGCAACCTGTGCCGGCCTCCTCGAAGACCCGGACGCCGCCGTACGCAGACTGGCGGAGGAGCTTTCCAACCCAACCCGTTCGACCTGAAACAAGCGTGTTACCCTATCCTACACCAGGAAAAATGCACTGTGATTACCATTCAGAAAATTCTCTTCCTCAGACATGTGCCTCTGTTTGCCGGCATGCCGCCAGATGAACTCAGCACCCTGGCAGGCATTGCCGCCGAGATCGTCTACAGCACCGGCCAGACCATCATCCATCAAGGAGAACACGGCAGCAGCATGTTCCTGATTGTCCAGGGGAAAGTACGGATTCACCAGGGCAACGTCGAGCTGGCAATCTTAAAACAAGAAGACTATTTCGGAGAAATGAGCATTCTGGACGGCGAACCTCGGTCTGCGAGTGCAACGGCCCTTACAGACTGCCTGCTCCTGTGCATAGATCAGGCAGACTTTCACGATATCCTCACCCGCCATGCAGGTGCCGCACTTACAATTATTCAGACCCTCACTCAGCGGCTCCGCGATATGGCGGTCGTCCATTCCGTCCACGCCGACAATCTCCAGGAGAATCAGCCCGATGAAACAAAATCCTGACGCCCTTCCTTTGGGCGCACAACGGATCTGCTTCTTCCTGTTCTGCCTGATCCTGTTCCCCACTGCAGGTTTTGCCCAGTACGAACCTGATACCGCCCAGGCTTTCTCCATCCGCTCTCCATATTCTGCCAGGGCCAAAACCCGCCAGGTTCTCAACACGCTGGGTACCCGGATCTTGCTCTTTCTGAACTATACCGAACAGGATGCGCAGGCCGGGGCGTGGAAAACACGCGATATGTCCGGCATGGAAGAAGCGCGCTATTTCACACGCGCTGTGGACACTGCCACCTACCGCACAATAGAAATTGCCTTGATGCCTCACCCTGAAGGGGGATATGAATTCTACGTGTACGGGCAAGAAATTCGCTCCGACGGTGCCCAGTGGGCCAACCCGGATTTGGCCTACATCCAGAGCGAGTTTGCAAACCAGATTACAGCCATCCAGACCGAACAGCAGAACGTAAGCCTGGAAGACATGGGCCACCAGATCTATCACTTGAGTTATTTGCAAAGTGACCGCGCCCTGGCCCTCTTAAAATCGCTGGGATATACCACCGTGGAGTTTACCCAGCAGGCCGGCGAGAGCGTGAACGACCGCATCTATGCGCCCATCCAGAACGGGCAGTGGAACCTGCCGGTTGTGGTCAAGCTCATCGACTCCGCAAAAACCAGCCTGATGGACCCGGCCCCAGTTTCACAATTCGGGCAGCAACAGGGCTACGCCCAGACCTATTCTGCTGTACCCGATATTGGCGGCACATTCTTGCACCAGATGACCTCTGGCGAGCCCCAGCAACGCCTTTTGCTCGTATACAACAAGAACAACCCAGAACCCATGGAAGCCCTCTTAAGCCTGCTCCGAGACAAAATAGACCGTCCTTCTCGTCAGATTGTCATTGAAGCGCTCGTCATCGAAATCAACACCGATAAACTTAAAGAACTGGGCATCAACTTTGACGGCGGCAAAGACGATTTTCGAGCCTCGTTTGCTGAACAGGGGCAGAATTCACCTTTTTCCTTTATCTTTGACCGCAATAGCTTCGGTAAGAACTTTTTCTTCCAGGGCGGCCTCAAGGCGATGATGTCCTCTGGAGATGCAGAAATCCTTTCCAGCCCATCCGTCCTGGTTCTGGATGGCAGGCAAGCCCGCATCCAGGTAGGCCAGCATCAGCTCGCTCGTAAATCCACCTCCACCGCCTCCGGCATCATTCAATCCGTAGATTACTTTCCTGTAGGCATCGTGCTAAACCTTCGGCCCCGCATCAACGAAGATGGCACCGAAATCACGATGCAGGTAGAAACCATTGTGAGCGCAGTAAACCAGTCTGGCAGCACCCAGGCCGGAGAAGTCTTTTTTGCGCCTACCGTAGACAATCGCCAGGTCCAGACCTTTGTCCGTGTAGCGGACAACACGCCCTTTATCATTGGCGGGCTGATTTCTACAGACAAACAAGAAAGAACCGTGGGCATTCCTATCCTGTCCCAAATTCCCATTCTGGGCATCCCCTTCCGGCGCAAAATTACAGACAGTACAAAAAAAGAAGTCATTGTGGTTCTCACTCCGCACGTGATTCCGCTGGAAGAAAAAAGCTTCAGCTATGTCATTCCCAAAGACTCTAAAATCTTCGACGCCTTTGGAAATCAGCTCTTCCGGAACGCCTACCGTATCCGAGATGACGATGTGTTCGACCTTCGTTTTCTCTACGACAGCGAAGTGTTCCAAAACCTGACCTCCAGCCTGCAGGCCCATACCATTGACAACCCTGGGCTGAAAACACAAGAACCTTATGCGTCGATCTTGAACGGTCACGTTCCCGGAGAAGATATCCTGGTGAGGCGCATGCTCTGGGAACTCGTGCTCAAAACGAACTTTGCCCGGCACATCAGCCCGGATCGCATGATCTTGTTGGAGGACCGCCCCGATGCACCGGACAGCAGCGGTTTTCAAATTGCATTTCTGGGAAAATTGCTAGCCAGAAGAGAAAAAGAAGGGGCCAATACCCTCAAACTCACCTTCGATACCCGCGGCCGAGGCACGCTGGAACACCCGTTCGTCCCTCCCAAAACCAGACTCACGTTTGAAAACATTGAACTCACACCTGAGGGGTACACAACCGCACTCATCGAAGGAAACCGCCGTCGGGCAGACGGCAAACCAAATCAATGGACCACCCTTCTGGCAGATATCAAACCGAGTGGTGCGCGCAATGCGACCACCCTGGAAGTCTTGCAGGCCGTCATGGCCCTTAAGCGCATTCTGGCGCTCAACACAACGTTCCCACTCACCATTGACGAATTCCGTGTGGGTCGACAAATCATTTTCCCCACCGAGCAAGACCTCCAGCAGAGATACCATATTATCGACCGGGACGCAGCCCAGTTTTTCTACGAAGTCATTCAGTATTATCCAGAATTTGAGGGGGCGTTCAGCCGGGAGACCCGACGTATTCTCCATCAAATGCAAGCCTCCGGCATGTCTTCCCCAACAGGCGGGCAATAAGTTCTGTCCTGCACCCCCGTCAATCGAATCGTTCCGTGGTTGCGCCCAGAAAATAAAAAAACGCCCTTTTCTGGGCGCAAAGCGCATTCATGTGCACATGTTGTCAATTCGATATTTGTAGAACTCAAGCCTTCTCTTCTTACGTCCGCCCTCTCCCAGCATGGAATGCCTTGATCTGAACCCCAGGTAAAATCGGTTCCCACGTAGCCGTCACTGCCTGAATCCGGGCTCCTGTTTCTGGAACCCACCGCACCAGCACGGCCAGCAGGTCTCCAAGCCTGGACAACCCGTCCCTACCAGCATCGGGCCCAATTGCTTCGGCCTGATCTACCAGGGTCGCACCACCGGCGGCATCCAGTTGTTTAATCAGTGCCTGCACAAAACGCCGGTACTTCTCGGAAAACCTCTCATCTGCTCCCACGCGCGTCACAATCTCACGCACCAACCCTTCGGGCACGCGGTTCTCCCTGAGAATATCCTCAAAAATTTCCA
>JAQCGA010000197.1 GCA_027619145.1 bacterium
CTGTTCCGGACTCCGCACGCGTAGTCCAAATGGTGGGGCAGCAGGCAGACCCCCACAACTTCCTCCTGATGCACGCGATGGCCCCTAACGTAGCTGGCGTCATCGGCTCTGCCATTGCCGCAGGAATTCTCTGGTCGGTACTCGTACAGTAACATCCGATTTCGACCTTCATCTTCTTCGCAATAGAGGTACTGCCGTGTCTAAAAAAGTCACCTTTATGTGCACCGCCTTCCGCGACGGCTTTCAGTCCGTGTACGGCGCGCGTGTTTTAACTCCAGATTTCCTGCCCGCGCTAGAAGCCGCTCGAGATGCAGGCATCACCTATTTTGAAGCCGGTGGTGGCGCCCGGTTTCAATCTCTGTATTTCTACTGCAACGAAGACGCCTTTGCAATGATGGATGCCTTCCGCGAAACTACCGGGCCAGAAGCCAACCTGCAGACCCTGTCTCGCGGCGTCAATGTCGTAGGCCTGGAATCCCAATCCAGCGACATTGTCCGGCTACATGCCCAGCTCTTCAAAAAACACGGGATCACCACCATCCGAAACTTTGATGCACTCAACGATGTGAACAACCTCATCCACAGCGGGCGCTGCATCGTGGAAGCAGGCCTCAAACATCAGGTCTGCGTCACACTGATGGAACTCCCCCCCGGATGCAGCGGCGCCCACGACGCAGATTTCTACGAGCAGACCCTGCGACAAATTCTGGATGCTGACATCCCCTACGACTCGGTCTGCTTCAAAGACGCCTCCGGCACCGCTGTCCCTTCCAAAGTGTACGAAACCATCCGGCGTGCGCGTAAAATGTTACCCGAAGGCACCTTCATCCATTTCCACACCCACGAAACAGCCGGCATTGGCGTTGTCTCTAACAAAGCCGCCCTGGATGCAGGTGCAGACGCCATCGACCTCTCGCTGGCCCCCTGTTCCGGCGGTACCTGTCAGCCCGATGTTCTTGTCATGTGGCACGCGCTGCGCGGCACAGACTATGAACTGGACGTGGACATAGACAAAGTTCGCGACGCTGAAGAAGTCTTCAAAGAATGTATGGCAGACTACTTCCTTCCGCCCGAGGCCACGGCCGTAGAGCCCATGATCCCCTGGAGCCCCATGCCCGGTGGCGCACTTACAGCCAACACCCAGATGCTGCGCGACAACGGCATTATGGACAAATACCCCGAAATCATCAAAGCCATGCGCGACGTGGTTGAACGCGGCGGTTACGGCACCTCCGTGACCCCGGTATCCCAATTCTATTTCCAGCAGGCATTCAACAACGTCATGTTTGGCCCCTGGAAAAAAATTGCCGATCCGTACGGCCGTATGGTCCTGGGATACTTTGGCAAAACCCCGGTTGCGCCAGACCCGGAAATCATCAAAATTGCATCTGAACAACTCAAACTGGAACCCACAGACCGACCTCCGCTGGAACTAAACGATGCCAACCCGGCCAAAGGCGCAGAAGCCGCACGCAAACAACTGCATGAGCATAACCTGGATGAAACCGAAGAAAACATCTTCATTGTAGCTACCTGCGCAGACAAAGGTCTGGCCTATTTGAAAGGCGAAGCCGAAGTCGGTGTGCGCAAAATCAAAAAAGAAGAAGCACAGAAAACACCGGCACAGACCTCGGGTGCTTCTCGGTACACACTTGCCGTAAATGGGAAAACCTATTCTCTCTCCGTGGAAGGCAGCACCGCCACGGTCAACGGAAAAACCTATCAGGTCGATCTCCGCCCAGAAGCTGGAGACCCCGTACAGAGCAGCGCCGAACCCGCATCCGGACAGACCACCTCCGTACAGGCCCAGATGCCCGGCAAAGTCATTCACCTGCTCAAAAATGCGGGCGATACGGTCCAGGCCGGAGACCCCATCCTTGTGCTGGAAGCCATGAAAATGGAAGTCCAGATCACCGCCCCCGTTTCCGGGACCCTAACCGACGTCACGGTAGCTGAAGGCGACCAGGTCTCCACTGGCCAGGCCCTTGCCCACATCGCATAATCAAAACAAAAAATATTCATGTAGGGAGGTTCCCAGTGAACCGAATCCAACGCTGGCTATTCTCCGGTGCTCTGCTCCTGCTGGGCATTCCTCTCTACGCCCAGGGACCAGCTCAGAGCCTCGGCCCGGGTCTGAAAACAGCGCTCAAAGCCGTCCAGTCCTCCCCAACAAGTGCCCTGCGCAAAGCCACCGGCACGGACCAGGCCCTCATTCGCGTTTTCATTCAGGGCAACCCTTCCGCAATACGCACCGCCGTTGAAGCCGCCGGTGGCCACACAGGCACCTCTGTTGGCAACATTACCTCCGCACGTATTCCTCCCGAAGCCATCCGCATTCTGGCAGAAAATCCCGCAGTACAACGCATGGAAGTGCCCGCTCCAAAATCTCTAAAAAACGATGAAGCCTCCAAACACGTTGGCGCACGCGCCGCCCACCAGGGCCAGGCACCCCTGGACCGAACCTATACCGGGCAGGGCGTGATTGTTGGCATTGTAGACACCGGCATCGACTTCAATCATGCAGACTTCAGAGACCCCTCCAATCCGGCCAAAAGCCGAATTTTGTATATCTGGGATCAGGACGATAGCTCAGGCCCTTCACCCGATAATTATTTTTACGGCACCCTCTGGACTCGCGAACAAATCGAATCTGCACTTGCCGGTACCCTCACACTCCCGCACGAAGACACCGAAGGACACGGCACCCACGTGGCCGGATCTGCCGCTGGAAACGGTTCGGCAACCGGTTCTTATACCGGCATGGCTCCAGATGCAGAAATTATCATCGTCAAAGGCCTGGATGACCTGGTGGACGCCGCATCATTCATTTTTGAGAAAGCCGCAGAACTGGGCCGACCCGCAGTAATCAACTACAGTGCCGGAGGTCATTTTGGTCCACACGACGGCTCTTCTCTCGAAGAACAGTCTCTGAGCGAGTTGCTCCGTGCTGCACCCGGTCGCGCTCTGGTAGCCGCTGCAGGCAACGAAGGCGAAAGCTACGTTCACTGGGGAAATGTTCAACTATCTTCAGATTCCCTCTGGACCTATTATCACGTAAACGTTGACAACGGCTTCTCCGAGGACGAAACCGGCAGTGGCCTCGCAAGCACCATTGAACTCTACGGCACCGTCTCGAACACCAACATTGCAAACACATTCCTGGCAGTCGGCGTGGACACCACCGCATTTTCAGACTACGCCACAGAACCCCTCGGGTACAGCGGGAAAACCCCCTGGCACAGCCTCGAAGAGCTCATCTCCCTGGACGAGTCCGCCACCGATACCTTCTACGACGGCAGCGGAAACCCCGCAGGCACCATTGAATTTGCAGCGTACGAACTGGACAATGGAAAAGTAGAATTTGCCATCACCATCACAGACTTCGTGGCCTCCTACGATGAATTCTCTGGCGACGCCATAGGCCTGAACCTGTGGCGTTTCATGGCCCAGGGAAGTGGCGAAATTCACGTCTGGGCAGAAGGCGTATGGAACGCGGAAAGCGGCCTGAATCTGGATGTCTCAGAAGCTCGTTACCACCCTACAGACAACCACTACAGCGTAGGCATGCCCGCCACAGCACCAGATGTAATTGCCGTGGGTGCCTACGTCAACACACCCGGCGCTGAACTCGCCGAAGTTGGCGCACTCTCCTCATTCTCCAGTCGCGGCCCCACCGCAGCCGGCCTCACCAAACCCGACATCACAGCCCCCGGCGAAAACGGGGGGGGCGGCGAGGCATCAGAGGCCAGTGTGATAGAGCCTTCCCAGGTTGCGTCCGATGGCCAGCACTACACCGAATCCGGCACCAGCATGGCTTCGCCGGTTACCGCTGGCTCCATTGCGCTTTATTTGCAACAACATCCAGATGCTACTTTTACAGACATCTATCGCGCCATTACCACCCATGCAATCACCGACGCCTTTACATCTACCGGCACCCTGCCCAACAACGACTGGGGCCACGGCAAGCTGGACATCTTTGCGGCCATGACCGGTGAAACCCGCCCCGAAGACCCCGGAGAAAATCCAACCGAAGACCCTCCGTTCAGCGTCGTATCTTTCGAACTGGGTGGACAGTCTTTCTCCGAAGACATACCGGGCACCCAGTTGCTTCCCGGGGAACATGCCCTCGAAATCGTTTTCAGCGAACCTCTGGAATATTACCTGGACGATAACGGAGAACTCCAACTGGATGACCTGGATGTAACCATTGGTCCATACCTGGAAGTAGGCCAGGACATCACCAGCCTCGCCATGAGCGAAGACGGACACACCCTGACCGGCCTGGTTTCTCTGGCACCCAATACCACCTATCAGATGTATATCGGTTCTCTGGAGTCAGAAAAAATAGAAGACCAGCAGCGTTTCTATTTTGGCACAGCCGAGACCCCATCTGCAACCATCTCTGGAACACTCATCCCTCCGGAAGAATACCAGGACATTGTTCCAGATTTCACCGCCGTATTCCTTCTGGACAAAGCAACCTACGATTCTCTAACCAATGGCCTCCTCTCCAAACCGTCGCAACGCAACATCCCCCTTCGGAAACTTGCCCATACATCTGCGGCGGCATCCACACTGCCTAAAACCGTATCCCATCAAGATGACGAAGAATTCGATGATGCGAATCCGACCCTGCTCTCTCTGGTTCGCGTCATGCCGGTAAACGCAGACTGGTCCTACGAGTTGCCTTATGTTCCAGATGGTGAGTATTACGTGCAGTCCGTCGTGAATTTTGAGGAAACCACCATCCTGGGTACCTACGGTGCAAACAGCCTTGAAGACGAAGAATTCGAACCAGTGATTGTGTCTGGGGGCCAGGGCCAAACCTTCCTGAACTTCGAACTTTTCTCCTTCGATTTCAGCTTCGAAGACGTAGAACTTTTACAGGTCCCGGTAACTGAAATTGACGTAGAAGCCAACCTGTTGTTCATAGACACACCGGAAGGCGAACGAATCACGGTTCACACCGAATTCCTCTTTTACATCCTGGGGCCAGACGGCGAAGAAATTCAACTCTCCGACATCACCCCGGGTTCTATTGTGGACCTCTCGGGCATTGGTTTTGACAACGATCAGGTCGAAGCGTACACCCTGATGGTCACCTCTTTTGGAAAACCGGATGGCGGCACGGAACTACCCACTGGACCTGTGGGCCCAGTGGCACTGGATCTGAATTTGGCAGCCGGAGACCAGGGCGTACGGCAAACACCCTCTGCCCCCTCTGCCGGAGGAAAAGTCGTTGTGGACCTGGCGGCCATCAGCGGGTTCCAGGGCGCATTGGGCTTTGAAACAACCCTCACCTTCGACGCAACCCAGCTCGCCTACGCCTCCTTTGCAGTAACAGATATTTTCAGCGGCGCATCCGGGCCACCGATCAAGGTAGAGGACGGCAACGTCACCGTCAGTGCGGCATTCCTGGGAGGTGCTGCACAAAAAGATGCCGGAAGCCTGGGCCAGGTTACATTCAACGTACTCAGCGGATTCTCCGGAGAAACCCGTATCACACTTCACACCGCCCAAATAGGTCTAGACACGGGCACCGCCGTTCTGGACATAGGTTCCGGTGGTGCTTTTGTCGTCATTGGCGGAAAAAGCACCGAACCTTCTGCGGACTTTGACGGCGACGGGGAAGTTGGTTTCCGGGATTTTGTCCTCTTTGCCCGGGCCTACGGATCTAAGCAGGGTGATGCCCAGTTTGAAACAAGATTTGACCTGGACGGCAACAATGAAATCGGCTTCCGAGATTTTGTTACCTTCGCCCAGGCCTACGGAAAATAACAACCATCCCAAAAAATAAAAAAAGCACCTGCGATACAAGCAGGTGCTTTTTTTTATGTAAAAATCAGCAAAAGATCCCTCCATTCCCAACGGCCTAATTCCGCCCTTGCATTTCAAATTCTGTCGCAGTATACTGGCCCTTCATCAGCCGGGGCTCCTGGAGCCTGTACCAACACCCTCAGGGAGAGTCAAGCAATGGAAACTGCGAACACAGAAGAAATGGGAAACGGATTCTACCATCACGGCGTTGCCACGCCCATCAGCAACCATCGTGGTACCGTCACCACCATCGACGGCAATGGCAACAACGTGGTACTCGTCTGGTTATTCGACCTCCGGGGCGGATACGCGATTCTGATGATCGATGCAGACAACGGATCGCACGAAGAATTTCCCGTCCCCTTCGATCCCGGACACGACTGCCCCTACGCCTCCATCCTCTCTACCGACAACAAATTCTACACCCATTTCAACAGCTACTTCAGCGAATTCGATCCGGTAAAACGAGCATTTACATTCCACCAGAAAACCGCACCCCAGATGGCCATGTCCATGACAGAAGATGACCAAGGCCGCATCTGGTCCGCCACCTACCCCAACTGCGGTGCCGTTTGCTTCGATCCCCAGACCCGGCAGCTAAAAGACTACGGACACCTCTACGACCAGAACTGGCGACAATACCCACGCTCTGTTGCCACCGATGAAACTGGCTGGGCCTACCTTGCCGTGGGCAGCACCTCGGGACAGATCATCTCCCTGAACCCGGAAACCGGTGAAGCCACCCCGGTGATTCCCGAACAAGACCGGGTGCAGGGCTCCGCGTACGTTTACCGAGATCTCAACGGAAACGTCTACGGCAGAAAACTGCACGATGACAGTGCACCCTGGATCGAGCTCCATGGCGGCGAAACAAAAGAAGTTGGAACCCTCGGTGCACAAAATCCCAAACCGTACATTTCCTCAAGCCAGGACCTGTTCCACAGGGAATTCCCGGACGGCAAAAGGCTTAAAGAATGCAACCTTGTAGACCGAATCCTGATCGTGGAAGACCCCAAAACAGGCCAGGAAAAAGAATTCTCCTTCGACTATACCAGCGAAGGCGCCCACCTCATGGGCGTGGCCGTTGCCCCGGACAACACTGTATGCGGTGGCACCGCCTTCCCCATGCGCTTCTTCAGCTACAACCCTCAAACAGACACCTGGATCAACCGCGCTGCCCACGGCCAGTGCAACACCGTAGCCAGAGGCGGCGACCGCTTTTTTGTAGGCGGCTACGGCCACGGATATCTCCTGGAGTGGGACCCTCCAAACCCTGGATAGACACCGCCAAAGACAACCCAAACAGCAACCCTCAATTCCATACAGAATGCGTTCCCACCATCAACCGGCCCCATGCACTGCTGGCACACCCAAATGGCAAAACGGTACTCCTGGCCGGCACACCCCAGTACGGATACACCGGCGGCGGGCTCCTCATCTGGAATCGCGACACCGGCGCACACACCCTGCTGGAACACACCGACCTCTTGCCCCAACAAT
>JAQCGA010000198.1 GCA_027619145.1 bacterium
TTTTATTTTCTTCCTGGCCCATCTGTGAAGAGGTTTGTCGTTCGTCGGGCGGTCGGTACGTATCCAGTCTTGTGCCACTCTCGGTTGTGTTTGGTGTAGCTCCGCTTGTTGCCAGGTTGGCGGCCTCTTCTCCTTTGAGTTTTCGGCGGTCTGGATAGATGAGGTGTTTTCGGTCTTCCGGGAGCTTTTCTGCCCAGGTTTGGACCTGCTCTGCTACAGGGTTTGAGATGGCTTCATGGAGTGGACCGGCTTTGCCCAGAGTAAGACTGAGGGATTGTTTTTGGGTGCTGGTATAAGCAGGCGCTCCCGGTTCTTGTGCGGTGACTTGTTGCAGCTTTTGTTTGATTGCATCCCGGCGTTCCTGTAAGACGACCAGATTTTGCAGGAAGCTATGGTAGTCCATCCGGGTTTTCTGGGTCGGTGGGGGGCTCCCCGGCACAGCCTGGTTTGTTGCCTGTAAGATGGCGGATTGGTCAAAGCTGCGTTCAAAGTCCACAATGCCGAAGACGGTATCTTGCCAGATCACCTGTGCGCCCGGGATGTCTGGCATGGGGTGCGCGTAGGTGATTGCCCTGGCTGGGCCTGACGGAGATTTCCAGGTGCGGTCTGAAACGACAATGGGGTGCAATGCGCCGTTGGGGCTTTTGAGATAGAGGCCGAATAAGAAACCACTTTCGACCCAGTCCGTGTCCCAGCAGCGGGCACGGATGCGGTTTTCGGCGCGGAGGTAGAGTCTGGGAATTTCGATTTCTACGGGGGTCAGGCGGGTTTCTCCCACGGGGTAGTCGTTGATCCACACGCGGGCTTCATCGTCTGCCCAGAAGATGAGGACGATGGAGACATCTTGCGGGAGTTGTAACCCATTTTCTGCCGGAGGGAGGCGTCGGGTGTCCAGGGCCTGGGGGTCTACGGTTTCCATCAGGCGGACGAGGCTGTCAATTTGGGCAGAGAGGGTATTGTATTCCTGGCGGAGCGCAAAGGGGGTTGGGTCTGCCGCGCGGACTGAAGCGGTTGGATACAGTAGCAGGCAAATCAGACATGCCCGGATGACGTGTGCCATGAAGGGGTCCAGGTAGATGCGGAGGTGAAGCCAGAATGGAAAAGAAGATCAGGAAAGTGCCGGATCCCTTCCAGAAAAAGTAGGGGTTCGGCATTGTATTGTCAAGGTGGACTCAATAATCGGCAAACGATCCGTCTTCTTCGGAGCGCCACATGCCTCGGAACCGGAAAGATTCGTCGCGGGCGGCTTCTACGGCATCGTCATCTAGTTCAAAGCCCAGACCGGGGCCGGTGGGCAGATGGATGAAGCCATCCTGAAAGACGAGGGGTTCTTTGAAGAGGCCTTCGCCTCGGCTAGAACCTCCTTCACAGATGAGGAAGTTGGGTACGGTGGCCATGGCGTGGATTGAAGCTGCCACGCCGATGGGGCCGGCGGCGTTGTGTGGGGCCACGGCCAGGTCGCGCACTTCGGCCATGTTTGAAATTTTTTTGAGTTCGAGAATGCCGCCGGCGTGCCGGATGTCTGGTTGGAGAATGGCGCAGGCTTCGCGCTCGATGATTTCCCGGAAGCCCCATCGGGTGAGGTGACGTTCCCCTGTGGCAATGGGCGTGTGGGTGGATTGGGCGATTTTGATGAGGGCTTCGGTGTTTTCCGGGTGGCAGGGTTCTTCGGCAAAGAGGAGGTTGTAGGGTTCCAGTTCCTTGATGGCGAGGATGGCCATGGTAGGGCTGAAGCGCCGGTGGAGGTCCACTGCAATGTCCACGTTTTTTCCTACGGCTTCACGTACAGCGGCCACGCGGGAAACCATGTCTTCTACGGTTTGCGGGGTGTCTACGAAACGTACAGGTTTGGTGGCAATGCCCATTTTAATGGCGCTGAAGCCTTCGGCTACACGTTGTTGGGCGCTTTTTGCACAGGTTTCTGGGGTGTTTCCACCAGAGGCACCATACACGCGGACCCGGTCCCGGACCGATCCACCCAGGAGTTTCCACACGGGGAGGTTGAGGGTTTTGCCCATGATGTCCCACATGGCCATTTCAATGCCGCTGAGTGCACCAATGATGATGGGCATGCTGCGGCTGTACGTGGAGCGGAAGAAGGTTTGCCAGTGGTCTTCAATCTGGAAGGGGTCGCGGCCTACGAGGTATTCGGCCAGATCGTTTACGGCGGCGGATACGATACGCCAGTGGGTGTAGTCCAGGGGTTCGCCATACCCCACAATGCCTTCGTCTGTGGTCATTTTAAGGAGGAGGAATCGCTTGCTTATGGGGATGGTCTCAAGGCCGGTGATTTTCATGGAGTGCCTCCAGGGGTTGTGCTTATTGTTTGCCCGATTCTTTTTCTTGCGCGGCAGTGATGACGGTTCCGATCTGGTCGGCAAAGCGAACCTGGCTGTCATCTTCGGGTTCGTAGCCGATGATTTTTCTGGCATTGGTGAGGCTCCAGAATCGGTGTGAGTTCCCGCTGATGCCATAAAAGACATGAAACGGGACACCGTTTTCGTCTTCGATGTTTTCTGTTTCGACACTTTTGACAACGAGCTGGGTCTGGTCGCGTACGCTGAGATAGGCTCCCAGGCCACGATGGAGTGCTTTGAGATTGTCCGGGCTGGCGTTTTCGGCCACGTTTTCGCGGGGGGCTCCAATGCGGATTTGGACGTTCTGAAGTTTTTTCCCATCGGTCATCTGGCCGGTTGCGAAGACAAAGCCGAGGGCTTCGTAAGAGATCTTACCCCAGCCGTAGAAGTTGTCTGTAAGGGGATTCATGTCCGGGGTGACAAGGTTCATCTTGTCTGCCCAGATGAGTCGTTCATAATAGTCTGCGGCGTGGTTGGAACTCATCATGACCAGGCGGCGTACGTTTTCTTCGATGCAGGTCTGGTAGACGTTGTAACACATGGTTACGTTGTCCAATTCCTTCCAGAAGTCGATGTGGGAAGAATTGACTGTGCCTTTGAAGCCGCAGTGGATTACGGCGTCTACGCCTGCAAAGTATTCTCTGTAAGCATCCCGGTCCCTGTTGATGAGGTCGGTTTTGATTACGCCGGAGATTTCGTTGCCGTCCGGGTCTGTGGATTTCACATCGAGGAGGGTGAGGTCGTAGCGTTCCTGGAGGGCCGGCAACATGCGTATGGCAATGTATCCGGTGGCGCCGGTGAGTACCACTTTTCGTTTTGGCATTCAGCAGTTCCTTCTCTTGAGAAAATTATTCTTTAGGGTAGTTCTTCTGTGCTTCCAGCAAGATGTTTGCAATTTTATCCGCAAAGCGGATCTGGCTGTTGTCTTCGGGTTCGTAGCCGATGATTTTGCGGGCGTTGGCGATGCTCCAGAAGTTGTGGGAGTTTCCGCTGACGCCGTAGAAGATCTGGAAGGGGATGCCGTTTTCGTCTTTGATGTTTTCGGTTTCAATGCTTTTGGTGGTGAGTTGGACCTGGTCGCGCACGCTGAGGTACGCGCCCAATCCGCGATGCATGTTTTTGAGGTCGTCTGCGCTGGCCCGGTCGATGTCGTTTTCACGGGGGCCACCAATACGGAGCTGTACGTTTTCCAACTTTTTTCCGTTGTTCATGTTGCCGGTGGCAAAAGCGAAACCGAGGAGTTCGTAGGCGGCTTTGGCCCAGCCGTAGTAATTGTCCGAGAGGGGCGGCATGTCCGGGGTGACGAATTCCATTTTGTCTGCCCAGATGAGGCGTTCGTAGTAGTCTGCGGCGTGGTTGGAGCTGATGACAACGACGCGGCGTATGTTTTCTTCCAGGCAGGTCTGGTACACGTTGTGAGCCATGGCCACGTTGTTGTGTTCGGCCCAAAATTGATCTTCAGGTTTGTTCGCGCGGGTGAATCCACTGTGGATTACGGTGTCAACTCCAGAAAAGTGTTTGCGGTAGGCGTCGCGGTTGCGGTCCAGCAGATCTGCTGTGACGACGCCTTCAACTTCTTCCCCTTGACGGTTGGTGGTTTTCACGTCGAGGAGGGTAAGGTCGTAGCGTTCGCGGAAATCTGGCAGGATGCGGCCGGCGATGTATCCTGCGGCACCGGTGATGAGGACTTTTCGTTTTGGCATGGAGTTCGGTTCCTTAAGAAATATATTTGGGGTGTCTGGTAGGGGCGACCCCCCGTGGTCGCCCGGCTGTTTCCAGGTGAATCTCGGGCAGCCACAGGGGGCTGCCCCTACGAAATTCAAAATTGGACAGGCGATTGGCAACGGTCATCTACATTTCGGGTTCTGAGCTTTGTGCTTTGTTCTGTAACAGTTTCCCATGGACAGCAAGCCAGATGCAGGGGGGATCTGTACTGGTGGATTCCACGCGGTGTTTTTTATGGGCGGGGATGAAGGTGTGGTCGCCGGGCTGGAGAGATAGGGTTTGACCGTCTTCATAGGAGAGGACGGCTTTGCCCTGGAGGAGGACGACCCATTCGTCCCTATCCTGGTCATGCCACTCGCCGGGAGGTGTGGATTGTCCGGTGGAGACGATGCGTTCTACAAGGATACCTGCGTCTGGGAAGAGGGGTTCGAAGAGTTCCCTGTTGGGCAGGGGATCGGGGAGAGAGAAGAGGTTTTGGGGCATGGGCGGACTCGGAAATTTTTGAATTCGGTTCTGTGGAAGATCGTGGCGGCGGTGCTCCGGGTACGCCGGAGGGCTTCGAGAAGGCAGTAGCGGCTCTATCTACAAAGGGACAAAGCCGTAGCGAGGTTGCGTCTCGGGAAAACGGTGGAAGACGAGAAAGGCGGAATCGTGAATCGGGCATGCATTTTTCCAGGTGGGCGTAAAAATCGCACTCCTGCCATTGGGGCCGAAAATACAGGGGCGGGGAAACCCCGCCCCTACGGTTGATGTAAAAGGCGTTTGGAGTCCTGCGTCTTTTGCGGTGTCGTCTCGAAAAACCTGTGGCCTTTTCGGATTGGGGCTGTGAGGCCTTCGTGTACGCCTCTGTAACTCCGAACCTCGTGCGTCCGGGTTTTCCACCGGACCAGATTCATCTGGTTTATGACAGCCCGGCCTTTCGCAAGGCTTCTGCAAATGCCGATCCTGGGCGTTCTGGCTCCTGTTTTTGCTGGGGTTTGCGTTCTGTTCTTCGCGGTCTGGATTTTTTCTTTTCATCGGGTTTGGGTGCATCGTTGCTGCGCGCTGGACCTGCGGCTTCCGGGTTTTTGCGCATGGAGAGGGCGATGCGTTTCCTTGCCAGGTCTACTTCGCGGACGGTAACGGTGACCCGCTGGTGGACTTTGACGATTTCGGAGGGGTCTTTGACAAAGCGGTCTGCGAGCTGGCTGATGTGGACCAGGCCGTCCTGGTGTACGCCCACGTCTACAAATGCGCCAAAGGCGGTGACGTTGGTGACAATGCCGGGAAGTGACATGCCGGGGTTGAGGTCTTCCATTTTTTCGACCCCTTCTGCAAAGTGGAAGGCTTCGAATTGCTGGCGCGGGTCCCTTCCGGGTTTGGCGAGTTCGGCCAGGATGTCCTGGATGGTGGGCAGGCCTACGGTTTCGGTTACGTACTTTGTGGGATCAATTTTTGTGCGCAGGGTTTCGTTTTGGATGAGGTCTGTAACCGAGCAGTCCAGGTCGCGGGCCATGGTTTCTACGACTGGATAACTTTCGGGGTGAACCGCGCTGGCGTCCAGAGGATTTTCTGCATCCCGAATGCGTAAGAAGCCGGCGGCCTGTTCGAAGGCTTTGGGGCCTAAACGAGGCACTTTTTTCAGGTCTTTCCGGGAGGCGAAGGGGCCGGTTTCGTCGCGGTAGGCCACAATGTTCTGCGCGAGTTGCGGGCCCAGTCCGGAGACGTAGGTGAGGATTTGTTTGCTGGCGGTGTTGGCTTCTACGCCTACTGCGTTGACGCAACTGACCACGGTGTCATCCAGGCTTTTCTTGAGTGCGGGCTGGTCCACGTCGTGCTGGTACTGGCCCACGCCAATAGACTTGGGGTCAATTTTGACGAGTTCGGCCAGGGGGTCCATGAGCCGTCTTCCAATGGAGACGGAGCCGCGTACGGTGAGGTCATGGTCTGCAAATTCTTCTCGGGCGGCCTCGGAGGCAGAGTAGACGGAGGCGCCGCTTTCGTTGACCATGACGATGGAGATTTTTGCAGAGAGCTCCAGGTTGCGGATGAAGGTTTCCAGTTCACGGCCACCGGTTCCGTTGCCAATGGCAATGGCTTCAATGTCGTACTGTTTGGAGTAGGCGGTGATTTTTTCTGCGGCTTCGGTGTCGCGTTTTGCGCCCTGACCGGGGTACACGGTGTCTGTGTGTAGAAGTTTGCCCTGGCGGTTGAGGCAGACGAGTTTGCAGCCGGTACGGAAGCCGGGGTCTATGGCCAGGACGTTGCGCTGGCCCAGCGGTGGGGAGAGGAGGAGTTCGCGGAGGTTTTCGGTGAAGATGCGGATGGCCTCGGCGTCTGCTTGTTTTTTGGTTTCGAGGCGAATTTCAGTTTCCATGGAGGGGGCCAGGAGGCGTTTGTAGCTGTCTTCGAGGGCCAGGCGAACCTGCCCGGAAGCGAGGTTGCTGTTTTTGATGAAGAGGCTTTCCAGAAGGGCGTGTGCATCTACTTCGGGTGGGGCAATGCGCATACTGAGGAAGCCTTCTTTTTCGCCGCGACGCATGGCCAGGATGCGGTGCGAGGGCGCTTCAGATACGGCTTCGTCCCATTCGAAGTAGTCTTTGAATTTTGTGCCTTCTTCTTCTTTGCCGGGAATGAGGCGGGATTTGAAGATGCCTGTTGTGGCGAAGAGGTCGCGCATTCGGGCACGGGCATCCGCGTGTTCGCTGATCCATTCGGCCACAATGTCTCGTGCGCCGGAGAGGGCGTCTTCGGCGGTTTCCACGCCTTTTTCGGCGTCGATGAATGTGGCGGCTTCGGTTTCTGGGTCGAAGTCTTCCTGGTCGAAGAGGTGCTGCGCCAGAGGTTCCAGGCCTTTTTCACGGGCGATGGAAGCGCGGGTGCGTCGTTTGGGACGATAGGGGAGATAGATGTCTTCCAGGACGGCCAGGGTTTTTGCGGCGAGGACTTTTTCTTTGAGTTCGTCGGTGAGGTGGCCGTTTTCTTCCAGGGAGGTGAGGATGGTTTCCCGGCGTTTGTCGAGTTCTGTAAGTTGTTCCAGCCGGTCCCGAATGGCGGTGATGGCTACTTCGTCCAGGCTGTCTGTGGCTTCTTTGCGGTATCGGGCAATGAAGGGGACGGTGGCGTCCTGGGCGAGCAGTTCGGCAGTGGCGCGGACCTGGTTGGCGTTGAGGTTGAGTTCCAGGGTAATGGTGAGAATGTGTGCTTCTGTCATGAATTCCTCTATGGGTTGGGGCGCGGCGTCGCC
>JAQCGA010000199.1 GCA_027619145.1 bacterium
ATCCACGCTCCCTTTCTGGGCCTGTACTTCAAACACATAATCTCCCTGCGCCCCTGCCGCCATCTGCCCACCGTACCGCCCCATCCCTTCATCCGCAAGCACACGTTCTCGCCGCCCAGAACGATCCGCGACCCATACCGTGACACGGGCACCTTCCTGAGGCTGCATCAACTCGTTGAACACTCGGGCGCGAAACAAAATCGGCTCGCCACTTCGGTACACCGGCTTGTCCACCACCACCTGCACACGCGCAACATCTTCTTTTGTGACCAGCCATTGAACCGCATTGCGCCAGAACGAACGGGAAACCACATCCGTCTTTCCAACCCCCCACATCATCAGACCCAAACGCCAGAACGTCCGGGCCGCAACCACCATCGCCTTACCAGAACCGGCGCTCCCTACAGCCACCAGCGGCATCTGCACACCGTCCACACGCACAACCGGATGCTGAACCAGTACCGTCGCTCCCGGCCGAATACTCTGCACCCGGTTATACGCCAGCAGGGGCGGCAGGTCTTTCCATTGCGCCCGGTCGGCCAGAGGATCATCGCTGATACGTAAGATGGGATGCGGATAAGGCCCCTCCGGCATTTCTGCCTGGAATGATTCTGCCCGGTACGTATCTTCTTCCCGAAAACACGTAACGGGCAACACGTCTGCCAGAGGAGAATTCGCGTAGCCCAGGTTCAAAGACTCCGGACCACCCACCACCAGCAACCCCCCTCCGCCTCGCACAAAACCTGCCACACTTTGCCCGGTCTCTCCGACCAGCAGCGCCGCCGTCACATCGAACAAAATGATCAGATTTCGCTCGCCGGGCCGGTTGAGCTGCTCTCGAACCTGATAGGGCCATTGTCCAGCCTGGGTAGCAACAAACAGTTCCAGCTCCAAATTCTCGTCTGCTTCCAGAGACCGTCTCAAAAAAGCCAGATCCGCACTTGGCCGTCCGGCAATAACCAGCACGCGCAAACGGCTCTCCAACACCTCCGTGGCAACCGTCACTAGGTTGTTTTCTACGGACTGCTCCCTGGCTTCTTCCGCAATCAAAACCCGGTATACATGACGCCCCGCCCGATCTGGCCGAATCTGGAATTCAATCGTCTGCTCGCCGTCTGAAAGCACCACCGGAGCCGCTGCAATCTGTTGCCCGCCCTCTTCTACAACCACCTGGCTACGGCCCTGCTCAAAACCCGTTGCTTTCAACCGCGCAGAAAGCGTAATTTCGCGCCCCACGTAGCCCATAGGATCAATCACCGCAGAAATCAACGCAAGATCCCGAGGAGACTCGGACCGACCAATGCCCACAGCCAGCACGGGCGCACCCAAATCCGCAGCCGCACGCTCGGGCCGCCCACCCAAATTGTGGGCCCCATCCGAAATCAGCACAGCCGCCGCAAGCCCTTCGTCAGAAACCATTTCTCGCAATACATCCAGCGCTGCCGCCAGGTCGGTTGCCCGCCCATTCCATTCTAAAGAATCCACCCCATCTTCCGTCATTGGCAACAGAACATCTGAAAAACGGAACCGGGCCACGCGCGCCACAGATTCCAGTTCACGCAACGCAACACTTTGGATCACCTCCACCGCACGGGCCCCTCGCCTTTGGCCGCCCTCTTCCACCTTCATACTTTCGCTATTGTCCACCAGTACAGCCACAAGCGGTTTTCGCTGATAACGTACCATAACCGCCAGAATCGGCTCCATCAACAACACCAGCACCAGCACCAGCGCCAGCCCGCGCAGCACGAGGAGCCACCACACCGCACGCAGCCCGGACCGGTAGGCACCATAAGCCAAATACAGACAAACCGGCACCAGCAAACTCAGCAGCAGCCCGTCTGACAGGCTCAGGTCAACATCGGACAAACGAAACATAATCCCTCAATTCCCCACCCGTTTGTTGCTACCCTGTACCCGGCAACCGCAGCCGGGGGTTGGCGTTGAGGTCCATCCCCGATTCTTCACCACGGCCCAGCCGAAACCCGCCCACCCCGGCAATCATCGCTGCATTGTCCGTACAAAGCCGGGGAGCCGGATACACAACCTCCCCCCCGGCTTCTTTGCCGGCCTGTTCCAGGTGCGCACGCAACATCCGGTTTGCCGCCACACCCCCGGTAAGCAACACCTGGTCCACACCTGCAGCTAGAGCAGCCTGTAAAGTCTTGTGCACAAGTACATCGACCACAGCCGCCTGAAAACTGGCCGCAATATCCGGGCGCATCGCTTCCTGTTCGACCGCAGACCGTCCACGAAGCTGGTACAGCACCGAAGTCTTCAGCCCGCTAAAACTGAACTCAAACCCCTCCGCATCCATCAGCGCGCGCGGAAAACGGTACGTAGATGGATCTCCGGTTTCGGCAAGCGCGGAAAGCCGGGGGCCTCCCATCGTCGTCTCGCCTTCTGCCAGAATCCCCAGCATTTTGGCCACTTTGTCAAATGCCTCACCAGCAGCATCGTCGCGCGTACGCCCCCGCACCTCATACTCCCCCCAGGCCCGCACGTAAATCAGGTCCGTATGCCCACCCGAAGCCACCAAGGCCAGAAAGGGCGGGCGAAGGCCCGGGTGTTCAAACGTGCCCGCGAACAGATGGCCCTCAATGTGGTGCACACCCTGCAAGGGAATCCCGGCACCCATTGCCAGCCCCTTGGCCATGGAAACCCCCACCAGCAGGCAACCCACCAGCCCCGGCCCCTGCGTAACTGCAATTCCACCCAACTCCCGCAAAGACAGACCGGCCTCGCCCAGCGCTTCCTGAACAACAGGCAAAAGCTTGCGCACATGGTTACGCGACGCCAATTCCGGTACCACACCCCCGTACAAACTGTGGTCGGTTTGCGAAAAGATAATATTGGACAAAATACGGCCGTTGACAACCACAGCCGCTGCGGTTTCATCGCAGGATGTCTCAATTCCAAGCACCGGCCGGTCCCAGACCGGGGGCCTGAATATATGTGTATTGGAATTCATCAGAAAGTTTAAACGCGAAAACGTGAGGAGCCGTACGGGGAACGATACATCCATTCTGCGCGGTTGCAAGAAACAGGGGATTGAACCCGGTGAGAGGCTGGTAAATGAGGAAAGAAGAAGGCTGGGTTCGGAAAGCCTGAGCAGGCAATTCGGCCAAAAATGGAAAATCGCAGAAAGCGGATTCGCTTTGAAACAGGGCGATAGAATACTGGCCCAGTTTCAAAAAACAGCCTTGCGGATCCACCGCCCGCTTCTGTGCGCCTGAATTCATGCATTGAGGATATAGCACTGTACCCGGAAGATCGTCTAAAATCTCCCGGGTACAGAATTTTACTTGTAAGACTCAGTAATATTTCTACCCATGCTGATTTCGCCGTTGTCGATGCGCAGGTTAAACCCGCAGTCCGGGTTATTGCAAACCCAGGCTTTATAGTGGATGGGCGCACCATCCCGGCCGTAATCAGACATCGGCAACAAGACACCCTTATCGCACTTCATACACGCTGGAAATTGAAAATCCTTGTCCATCCAGTCTCCCCTCCACTTGTCTTTTCGGCTCCATCCGCAAAAGCCGAACGAACAGGCTGGTTACCCCGCCAAAACAAAACAAGCCCCCTCGGCCGCTGACGGAGTAGGACGGTTGTTCGACCGAGGCGGCAAATCCGCCATAACCTTATCTTAGATATAAATTTATATAAACGTTCAAGCAAAGTCAAATCATTTTCTGGTCGCAACTTCATCTCCAGAACACTGGCGAAGCCAATTGACAAATCTCTTTAATTTACTTATACTTCAGCGCGAATCCGGACACCAACATCCTGCATTTTCGCCACTTTCCAGGGGATGCTCCAGGGAGAATTGACCTATGACCCGGCAAAACCGTTTTCTACTTTTCATCGCGCTGGCTATTGTACTGGGTGCCATTTTAGGTGGCCAGTTCCCCCAACAGGCGCTCTACATCGGGTTCATTGGGGATCTATTCCTGAACGCACTTAAGATGATCGTGGTTCCCCTTGTCGTGGTTTCCATGATTGTAGGCGTTACCAACCTGGGCGACATCCGCAAGCTGGGTGGCATTGGCAGGCGAACCATTCTCTATTATATGGCCACCACGGGCCTATCCGTAATGGTTGGCCTGATCCTGGTCAACCTCATCCGCCCCGGTGCCGGAATCAAACATGGCGAAGACCTTACCACCGCCACCTATACCATCCAGGGCCTCCAGGTGAACCTCCAGAACATTGAACTGGAAGATACCCGCTACGATGACCGGCATCAGGTTGTCCTGAAAGACCAGAACGTTGTTGGTCTCATAGACAAAAAAAATCCACCTGCCCCCGCACAAATCACCGTCACCCGCTGGACAGATCGTACCACCGAACAGACCGTCACCCCGACCTCCTCAGGACACGGCATTGCAATAGACCTCGCCCTTTCCGATCGCGTTCGCGGAAAAGATCGGGCCATCCACGAAGTCATCACAGACGTCATCGTGGGCATGATTCCCACCAACATCTTCAAATCCATGGTAGAAACCGACGTTCTTCCGCTTATCGTGTTTTCTCTCCTCTTTGGCGGCGTTCTTACCATCCTTGGAGACACGGCCCGCCCCCTGATCGAACTCATTGGGGTGCTCAATACAGTGATCATGAAAATTGTACACATCGTGATCACCTTCACGCCCTTGGGCATCTTCGCCCTCATCGCCGCCCGAATGGGGGCCAGCGGTGGTTGGGCCGGGTTTCTTCCCGAACTGGTCCGGTTGGGCTGGTACGCCACTACCGTGATCGGAGGCCTGCTCATCCACGGCCTGGTCATTCTACCCCTTATTCTGCTCCTGGTGGCCCGCCGCAACGTCTTCCGCTTTGGCAACAACATGTTACCCGCACTCGGCACCGCTTTTTCCACCGCCTCCAGCTCCGGCACGTTGCCTGTCACCATGGAATCTGTAGAAAACAACGGCGTATCCAACCGCGTTTCCAGTTTCGTACTTCCTCTGGGCGCCACGGTAAATATGGACGGAACCGCCCTCTACGAAGCCGTTGCCGCCCTCTTCATTGCCCAGGTATACGGCATTTCGCTGGGCCCGGTAGAACAGGTCATCATTTTCCTTACCGCCACCCTCGCAGCCATCGGTGCCGCAGGCATTCCGGAAGCCGGCCTGGTAACGATGGTCATCGTCCTCCGCGCCGTGGACCTGCCTGTAGAAGGCATTACGCTCCTCCTCGTCATTGACTGGTTCCTGGACCGCTGCCGCACCACCGTAAACGTCTGGGGAGACGCCGTAGGTGCCGCCGTCATTGCCCGTTACGAAGGCGAAACCGAACCCCTGCAATCTTAAGAGTACCGCACCCGAGCTCCTTTTTCTGACCCCTGACCCCTATGCCCTACGCCCCCGAAAATCCCCTCATCATTCAGAGCGATCTCTCCGTACTGGTAGAAGTCAACAGCCCCAGGTACGAAGAGGCCCGGAACCAGCTTGCCCGGTTTGCAGAACTGGAAAAAAGCCCGGAGCACATCCACACCTACCGCATCACCCCACTTTCTCTTTGGAATGCCGCCTCCTCCGGCCTGGTCGCAGAAGACATTCTCACCACCATTGAAACCTTCAGTAAATACGACATCCCACAAAACGTCTCCGTAGAAGTCCGCGAGACCCTGGGCCGGTACGGGCGTATCCGCCTGGATCGGGATGGAGACGACCTCGTCCTTTCTGCAGATGACCCCATCCTCATCACGGAAATCTGCCAGCAGCGCACGGTAAAACCCTATTTAAAAGAGCGCCTGGACGACTACCGAATTCGCATCGACCTGCTCTACCGCGGCCACCTCAAACAGGCGCTCACCCGTCTCGGATTTCCAGTCAAAGATCTGGCCGGGTACCTCCCCGGGGCCAAACTGGAATTTGAATACCGAAAAATAACCCGGTCCGGCCGCCCCTTCAACCTGCGCGACTATCAGATTGAAGCCCGAGAAATTTTTCATGCGGGCGGCGGCCCTGAAGGCGGTAGCGGTGTCGTGGTGCTTCCCTGCGGGGCAGGCAAAACCATTGTGGGCATTGCCGCAATGGAACGCCTCCAGGTGCAAACCTTGATCCTGACCACCAACATTACCGCTTCCCGCCAGTGGAAAGCGGAACTCCTGGACAAGACCAGCCTCAAAGCAGACCAGGTGGGCGAATACTCGGGAGAAGTCAAAGAAATTTGCCCCGTAACCATTGCCACCTACAACATCCTCACCTACCGCAAAAAAAAGGGAGACCCCTTCCCACATTTTGGCATTTTTAACAAAGGGAACTGGGGCCTCATCATTTACGATGAAGTGCACCTCCTCCCGGCTCCGGTCTTTCGGTTTACAGCCGAACTCCAGGCCCGTCGCCGCCTGGGCCTTACCGCAACCCTCGTCCGCGAAGACGGCCTGGAAACCGACGTGTTCAGCCTCATTGGTCCCAAACGCTACGATGTGCCCTGGCGAGAACTGGAATCCAGCGGGTGGATTGCCACGGCAGAATGCTGCGAAATCCGCCTGGCTCTCCCACAAGAACTCCGCCTCGAATACGCCGTCGCAGGCGGCCGGGCCAAATTCCGCATCGCTTCGGAAAATCCAGAAAAGCTCACCCTCATCAAACATCTCCTCCGGAAACACGAAGGCGACCGCACCCTGGTCATTGGGCAATACATTGACCAGATCGAGCACCTCGCCCGCGAACTGCGTGCCCCCATCATTATGGGCAAAACACCTAGCGAAGAACGCGATATTCTCTACGAAAAATTTCGCCAGGGAGACATCCGCCTGCTTGTGGTCTCCAAAGTGGCCAACTTCGCCGTGGACCTCCCGGATGCAAATGTAGCCATCCAAGTCTCCGGCACCTTCGGCTCCCGCCAGGAAGAAGCCCAGCGGCTCGGACGCATTTTGCGCCCCAAGTCAGACGGCGGAATGGCCCATTTTTATACCCTGGTCACCCGGGATACACGCGAGCTGGAATTTGCCCGGAACCGCCAGACCTTCCTCACCGAACAGGGCTACCGGTACATCATTCGAGATGCCACAGATGTCATCGAAGAATCGGACCTGCAACCCTCCGCCTCCTGACGTGCCCGCACTGCGCCCCGCGCTGGAACTCGTGCGCCCCCAAAACTGTGCCATTACATTTGCCTCCGTACTTCTGGGGGGCTGGCTGGGTGCACAATCATTTCCCCCCACCCTCTTCCTGGCGGCCCTCTCTGCCTCTTTTATCATGGCTGGCGGCAACGCTCTCAAAGATGTCCTGGG
>JAQCGA010000200.1 GCA_027619145.1 bacterium
GGCCACATAGGTAACTGTATCCAGGTACGCCCTGCGCATCCGGGGCAAATCTGCCTGAATTGCGGAAAACGCTGGAAACGTCACCTTCGAAACCACCTGCATCAAACGCGTCTGAGGAAATGCAATCAACCGATACGCCAGCCAGTAATACCCCAGTGCCTCGCTCCCCAGAAACCGGCCCACCAGAAAATAATCCAGGTTCTGCTGGGCAAAGCCCACCAGGTGAGACCCTGCCCACTTGCCACCAAAACCCACCAGATCTTTAACCTCTCGGAAACCGAATGAGTTCCATGGCACCACCGGACAAAACAACCAGGGACCCATTCCCTGCACTCCGCACCGCACCGCATAGGCCCAGGCCAGGCTCCACAGACCCATACCACGTGCAGAAAAAACGACCAGGATTACTCCCGCCAGAAACGAACCAACCACATCAATTGTAGCCAGATGTCCAAACCGAAGCACCCGTTCCATGTGTGCCCGGGGTGCCACCCCCAACCCGGTGAACACCAGGCCCGAAGCAAATACCGGCAACACCGCGGCCATGCCGCTTACAGCAAACAGGCGCTCCCAGAACCCGGCAGTTTGCCAGACCAGGAGCGCCAGAATACTTGAAGAAAACAGCCCAATCCAGAACGCCGCAACCAGGTGCGCATCTCGTAAATCCGGGCGCTGAACCAGCGCACGTCCTGTACCCAGATCCGCCAGAATGGTGCCCATTCCAATGACCGTCAGCACAGCCGCTTCTACGCCAAACGCGCTCGTTTCCAGATAGCGCGTGGCCAACCCCAAACTTCCCAAGGTCACAACATATCCAGCCGCCTGCGCCAGGCCTGTCCAGGACGCACCCCGCACGGTTGTTTTTCTCAGGCCCTCGCTCATGCCTGTTCCATATCAATCTGCGCAAGCCGTACGCCGGCCCAGACAGCCAGAGCCAGAACAACAACAAAAACCATCCAGGGAATTGCAGCCAGCCTGAGAAAGCCGGCAAACCCGAGCAGAATCAGCAGAAAACTGGCTCCATACATCCTGCCGACAGCACCTTGCACCGTCAATCCGGCCTGCACCATACGCTGGGCAACATGATCTCGGCTGGCCTGCATAATGGGCAACCCCTTGCGCCAGCGCACAACGCATAAAAAGATCGCCTCAAAATTCGGCACCCCCAGGACCAGCAACGGCCCAATTGCGCCCTGAGGCCAGGAAACGTTCCGGGAAATTTCAACCGCCAGAGCACCCAGTAGAAATCCGGCAAACAGACTCCCGGTATCGCCCATATATATCCGGGCCGGATGGCGGTTATACACCAGAAATCCTCCGAACCCACCGGCCAGAGCCGCAGCAAATACCGGCACAAACGCGCCTCCCCCAACCAGTGCCAGGCCTGCAATTCCAATTGCGGCAATTGCTCCTACGCCGGCTGCCAGACCGTCCATCATATCCAGAACATTGAATGCATTACACATCCAGACCAGCCAGAGAACCGTACACACAAAATCTGCACCCGGATGCCCGAATACGTTGGTAGACAGCCCGGATCCCACCACCAGGGCCGCTACCACAACCTGAAACATCAACTTTTGAACCGGGGAAAAGGGGCGAACATCATCCAGGAATCCAACCAGGGCCACACCCAGAGCCCCAATCCAGATCCCGGAGGGAAGAGAAAGTGGAAAAAAAGGAAGGAAAATCAGTGTAGCAAAAACAATGGCTACCCCGCCAACAGGTGGAATGACAACCGCGCCACCAAATAATCGCGTCCGCAAAGCCGCCATCCGTAACAACGGAGTCAGGCAAAGAGAAACGAGAAAACTGACAAACAGAGACAGGGTGGCAATAAACACAATCGCGCTCTCTGCACAAGGCCTTTTCAGACGCTCGGCTTTGCTCCGTGCCCGTTGGGCTGGAATTCCAGCACCGCCTCAACAACCTGGTCCATCGCCTGCTCGCTCATGCTGGGATAAAGCGGCAAAGTAACCAGTTCTTGCCAGACAGACTCCGTTACAGGCAGGACCCGTCGGTGCGGGGCGTATACCGAATACAGGTGATTGGGTTTGTAATGCACGCCCGCGTCAATATCTCGTGTAGCCAGGTGCCGAATCAATCCATCTCGATCCCTCGCACGTGCGACATAGGCATGCCAAGAACTTCTGGCGTAGGACTTTTCAACCGGCCGCTGCAACCAGGCAAGCTCTGCAAGCGCTTTTCCGTACTGCATCACCAGTTCCCGGCGTTGCGCGTTCGCAGACTCCAGTTTGCCTAATTGAACCAGCCCAATCGCTGCATTTAAGTCATTCATATGCAACTTATATCCAACCTCGGTCACATCATAGTCCCAGCGTCTGCCCACATCTTCTTTCCGAAAGCGATCCCAGGTTCCCTGAGAAATCCCCATCCAGCGCAGCCGCTTCAAGCGCTCCGCCAGAGCCGAATCGTTCGTAGTCAGCATTCCTCCGTCGCCTGTGGACAGGTTTTTCACCGCGTGGAAACTAAAACAACCAATCGTGCCCAGGTTACCCGCCATCCGGCCGTTGTAACGCGCCCCACAAGCATGGGCAGCGTCTTCTACTACCGGAATCCCTCTCGCTTGTGCCAGCTTCAAAATTGGATCCATATCACAGGGATGTCCGCTGTGGTGTACCACCACAATTGCTGCTGTCCGGTCTGTAATACGCTCGGCCACAGAAGCCGGGTCTATGTTCAGCGTATCGGGTTCAATATCGCAAAAAACAGGCTCGGCTCCATTTTGTAAAATAGCATGGTTGGTGGAAACAAACGTCATAGGCGTGGTAATCACCTCGCGCCCTTCCACCTCCAAAACCTTCAGCGCAAGAAAAAGTGCCCCAGAGCAAGAATTCACACTGATTGCGAACTGGGAACCGATATATGCGGCGAATCGTTCTTCCAGCGCCTCCACTTTCGGACCAGGTCCCACCCAGCCAGACAACAGAACTTCTCTTACCGCCTCCACTTCTTCTTCATCGAAGCAGGGACGAAAAACAGGAATCTTCATACGATCTCCTCAAAATCCGACGCATCCTCCGGGTGGAACGGAGGTTGTATGCCAGCCAGAATCTTCCGGTAGGCCCGCAAACGCGTTCTGGCTTCAGCGCGGTGCCCAGGAAACATCACAAAAAGGCCACCCCACAGAAGCATCCGCAACCCCATCTCAACAGGTGTCAAAACAGACAGCAAGCCAGCCGCAACCGGGCCAAAATGCTTTTTAATAAAATAATGATAGCTGTTTTCGCTGACTAGCAACATCTGCTCCAGAACCTGTCTGGAGCTTTCTCCACCCAGGTGCACCCCCGTGGCAGCGGGCAAATAAAATATCTGCCACCCTGCCCGTGTCAGGCGAAGGCAGAGGTCCACATCTTCATAATACATAAATATGGCACGATCCAGGCCGTCCACCGCCTCAAACGCCTGCCGACGAACCAGAAAACAGGCACCCGTCACCCAGCCAACTGCATTGGGAATTGCAGGGCGGCGGCGACGAAATTTAAGAAAAGGGAAAACAAGATGCAACAGGAATTTACGGCAAACTTCTGCAGCCAGATTCGGGCGGGAACCGCAAGAAGCCCGTACCCGCCCGGAGGCATCCAACAGAGTAGGGCAAACCAGCCAGACCGTGAGGTCTCTTTCCAGAAAATCTACCATCGCTTCCAGTGCATTGGGCCGCAGAACAACATCCGGGTTTAATGCCAGTATGTATGGCCGGGTGGACTCTGCCACACCTTTGTTAACGCCGCGTCCAAACCCCAGGTTCCCGCCAGTCTGCACCAGCCGCACACACGCCCCAAATCGGGCCAACCCATCCGTACTTCCGTCCGAAGAAGCGTTGTCTACAACCAGAATTTCCAGGTCCAGCCGGCCGCTGGCTTCCAGTAACGCGTCAATGCAACGAATCAGGTTTTTGCCCGCGTTCCAGTTCACCACCACTGCCGTAACCGATTTGCCCATGCCGCGCCTCTTCATCCAACCGGGCCAGAATGCCCAGGAAAGTTGCATGCCAAAAAATGAGCCGGTTCCCCATCATCGTATTGTCTGCCACACCATAGACCAGCATGGCGACATATACTGCAAAAAACGTGGCGCAGAACCGCTTCACCCGGATGTCGTCCGTCCTCCGGTAGAGGTCTACTCCCACTTTCAACCCCCGGCCAAACATCCATAAAAAGGCAGCCAGGCCCACAACCCCCATCCGTAATAAAACCGTCAAATAAACGTTGTCTACCCCCCCCACCGTCAGCACAAACGGCTCTATTTGGTCCGTCACCAGATACGTTACGGTGGCCCCGTGGCCCCCACCCAGGATCGGACGTTTTCGAATTTCCTGTAAAGCCACGCCGTAGGACATCAAACGCCCTACAATTGAGTGATCTCGCTGGTAATCCCCAATCCGCGCCATTCGCTTAAATGCGGTTTCTCCCAGGCCAATTTTCGTTATCCGCTGAAAGAGGTAGCCCATACCTACCAACAAGATGGGTAGCAAGACCAGGAGCACCACACGCCGCCCACGGCTGCCTGAACGGCCATCTAGAAAAACCAATCCACCCAGACAACCCACCCCGGAAATTACGGCAATCCACATCCCACGACCTACAGTCAGCATCAACGCCAGACCAATGGGAACCAGCACCAGCAAGTTCATCAAGCGTCGGTGAAAAGCAGAATCGTAGAGCAATGCCGCAAGTGCGGTAAGCACCCCCATAGGCATCATCAGCCCTTCGATTCGGGCAACTCGAAAAAATGAACCTGAAATGGAGGTATTCACCACACCCAGAAACTCGACCAGGTATTCCACGCCTACAACGGCAGACGAAAGAACCAGTAACGTTAGAAACGTACGGCCTCGACGCAAATCAAAAAAACCTGTCACCACAAAAAAGAATGCGTAATACAGCGGGTATCTCACATCGCGTAGCATCTGAGATGTAGACTGCCCGTAATACTGCCCCAACAACATCGAAAACAGAACCACGCCCAGGAAAACCAGTACCGGCCGGTCCAGCCGGGTTCTCCGCCGCCAGAAAAACCCCGGCTCCTGCAACCAGGATAGCGCAGCCATGCCACAGACCAGAGCAAACAGACCCTCGTAAAACTTGAAGTCCAGCGGCAGCGTTAACGAATCGTCAAAAATCTGGGATGGCACCACCGCAGAAATCACACACAGATACAGCGTCGCAAACGTCACAGACCCAAAAAGTGCCACCAGCGAAAACAACACCAGTGCAACAACAGGAGGAGCCATCTCACTTGTCAAAAAAGGCAAGACAATGAGTATCACCTGACCGATGCAAACTACCGCCAGCAATTTCCAGTTGTCCGGACGCAGGCCCGGCCGCTCATTCAGGAACACCACGCCTCCCCATCTTCCGGTTCCATGCCTGCACAATCCACAGTGCCGCCGGAGCCATCAGCGCCGCATCCAGAGGCAAACGGAACCGGGTATGAGCGAAAAAAAACGCATGCACCACAACCAGGCTCAACGCCAGCGTCCCCACAGCCCAGGCCTCTGGACGACCGCGCAATCTCAATACCCCCCACAGCCCCAGCACCAGCAACGGACCGCTTGAAAAAAAAGCGACGACATTTCGGAAAAACGATTCATCTGGTACCACAGGTGCCCAGAACCAGGCAAGCTTTTTTATCACCAGACCCAAAAAACGCAAGGGGTCGCCGGCAATCCAGCCCATCGCTTTCCGAGCCATCAACTGGTCCTTTTCCACCGCGTCTTCCTCAGATGCGGTCATCCGATGAAACACGTCCAGATAATCCATCTCATCTTGGTAGCGCCCGGTGGCACCCGGTCCATTTCCAATCATCAGATTCATCCCAAAGTTCGACGATACAGGCACAAAATGCCCCGTCACAAGAGCGTTCCGCACCGTCCACGGTGCAACAACCAGCCCAATGGCTGCCAGCGCTACAACCAGGTGGATCCGTTTCGAGCGCATCTCCTGGTCGGCCAGCCGCCATTGTCCCCACAAAAGCAAAATTGCCCAGGGCAAGAGCACGGGTTTGCATAACACACCCAGGCCCAGAACCACACCCAGCAACCCTGCGTTCCATACCGTAGGAAAAGAAATCAGGCGCAACGCCTGGCAGAGCGCGGCCGTAGTTAAAAATACCAGCAGCGTCTCTGCCATCAGTACGCCCGAGAAAAAAACAAAAAATGGGTACACCGCACCCCATCCAGCGGCAACGAGGCCCGTGGCTTCCCCGCCTATTCTGCGACCAATCCCATACAAAAAAATACAGGTAACCGTTCCCAACACGGCCTGAACAAGGCGAACCAGATCCGGGTTGTGTCCCCCAACCTCGTACACCCCGGCCAGCATCAACGCATACAAAGGAGGCCGGTACGTGCCTCCATCCGGATGTAACAGGCCGGAAAGTAAAAAGGCCCGGGCCATGCCATCCCAGTTTCGTTCGTCAGAAGAAGCCGTTAGCCCCTCCCGGGTCAAACCGAAGCCCACCCGTAAAACCAGGGCTAGAAACAGCACCATCCACAGAATCTTTCTACTGCTGGCAACACGCATCGCCGGACTCCCCAAAACCATTCTGAATAAAAATACAGGATTTCGTCTCAATTGGAAACCTGCACCCACAGCCTCTTTCCAGCGTCCGATACCCTCCCAGAACCCTGGCGCTTTCTGCACCCCGAAATCCCTTGACTTTGCCCCTGTAACCTGCTATTTTTCGCACCATTCCAGAACAAGGATACAATCTCTGTTTTTTAGATTCCCGAACTGTGCCGCTTATGCTTCAACAATTCAAATCGGCTTCGGCCTGTACAGATTGTCAGTTGTGCGAACACGGACGACCGTCCGAACCGGGTACTTCGGCAGACGGCGTAGATCGAATCGTGCAGGAAGTGGTTCGCCGTGTCCGGCAACACACGCAAGCCCCGCTCGCCGTTCCCGTAGGGGTGTCCGCCCGGCACTGCCATCTCAACCAGGAAGCCATGGACATTCTCTTCGGCCCCGGTTCAGAACTTACGCATTACCGAGATCTCTACCAGCCCGGTGCTTTTGCAGCCGGCGAAGTTGTCTCGGTGGTTGGTCCGCGCCTGCGGGCCATCGAACGGGTACGGATTCTGGGGCCACTTCGAGACTATAATCAGGTGGAACTGGCCCGGACCGATGCAATCTTCCTCGGCTTGAACCCGCCAGTACGAGACTCGGGCGGTCTGAGAGG
>JAQCGA010000201.1 GCA_027619145.1 bacterium
ACCCCCTGCGACTTCAAATCCACCTGCCCCAGTTGCAGTTCCATCTACCCCAGCAACAACCTCATGAACAACGATTTCACCTCGGGCAATTTCGCAGACGACGGCTACGGTTATTTTGACAAAGACGGTCACATCTTCCTCTTTGCCGCCACCTATCACCGGGACCAGTGCCGCGCCTTCGGAACCAGCATTGGCGCACTCACCACACATCTTCGCAAAAACACATTCGACGAAGAAATCGCCCGCAAACTGGGCATCCTCCTCTTACGATATGCCGTAGAAGAGTGTTACGTCGCCTCCTCCGTACAATTCCGCTACGGACCGTCCCGCAGCGTGGAACAACCCTGGGACTGGGGCCAGCCGGATTGGGCCGACGAATCCGATCCCGTTGCTGCCCTGGCCCGTAAAGGCTCCATCCGGTATTCCATCGACACACCCAAAGTGGGCGAATTCCTCGCCCTGGCCTACGACACCATCTGGCCGCTGGTACGCGAAGACCAGGAACTCGTCTCCCGCGGGCAGGCCCTGGGCCTCAACATCCAGTCTCCCACAGACACCGCCAATCTCATGGAAGAAATGCTCGCCTCTATGCTTCAGGTGGTCCTGGACCGGGCCGCAAGTAGCAACCTTCCCCGCGAAAGCGTAGGTGCACTCACCCTCCTGCGCGGCCTGGACCGACCAGATGCCCAAAGTGCAATGGACTGGCTCTACGACGAAGGCCCGGACACCCTCCGCGTCTTCACCACCAACGACTTCTTTCCGGACGGAACCCCCCCGGAATCTACCGGCGGCTACAACAGCATCCACACCAACGGCCTCTTCGAAGTGGAACACAACCTCCGGCACTTCCGGAACCAGCACCCCGAGAAATACACCGAAACCAGGTACCCTTCACTCGTCAGCGACCCCCGCACTGCCAACGTGGCCCGTCAACCCAACGAAATTCCCATGATCGGCAAATCCTACTTCCAGTTTGGAGACGGCCACGCACCTGGTACCGGTGCCGAACGCCTGTCACATCCGGACCCATCGGCAACCTCCATCCGCCTCACCAGGGACTGCTTCCATGCCCCAATGCAACCGGAAACGTTGTCCAACGCCGTAGAATTTACCGGCGATCCAATCGTAAAAGAAATTTACACCGCCGTGCAAACCGGCAAACACCGCCACATTGGCACCACCATCCACGACGGCGTGGGCATTGCCATCCTCCGCACCCCCGAAACACCCGAACGTGCCGCCGTCGGCATCGTCTACGGAGACACCACCGGCCACCGTCATCGAGACCTGATGGACGTACAACTCTTTGCCTTCGAACGGCCCTTCCTCACAGACCTGGGGTATCCGCAAAACTGGGCCAGTCGCCCCGTGTGGGAAGACCACTGGGCCACCCACAATACCGTGTGGGGAGACCTGGCCGATGAGTCCGTCCAGCGCGTCCCCGGCCGAGGCCGACTGCTACGCACCCTCTTCCTCGACGGGCTGCAAATCCTGGACATCGAAGCAGACCGCTGGACCCAGAAATCTGGCCGCTGGACAAAACTCGAAGTCACCTACCGCCGCCTGATCGCCCTCGTAGAAACCGACGACGACGGCGTCGTCCTGGTAGACCTCTCCCGCGTCACCGGCGGCATCGAACACTGGCGCACCTGCCGCGGCCTGGAAGGCGAATTCCTCTCAGACACCGCCAACCTCAAACCCCGCAATGGCACCGTGGCAAATTCCAATGGCAAACGCGGCGACACCAGGAATATGGACCACCCCGACCACGCGGCACAGGCATATATGGATGACGTGGCTACCGCACAGGCACCCTCTGCCTGGAAAGGAGCCTGGCAATCCTCTGTTGAATCCGCAGCTCACCTGGACCTGCACCAGCTCCGCGTAAGCCCCAACACCGAACTGCTCACCGCTCGTGCCACAGCCGTTGTAGGTACGCCGGAAGAATCCAGTTACAACTACCGCACCGTCCTCTGGCGTCGCAAACCGCAAAACGATACCACCTGCGTGGACCTCGTCTTTGAACCTCGCGTGGGGGACGCCACTCTTAAAATTGCCCAGGCCATCTCAGCAGACACAGATACCGCCTCGGGCGTACGGCTCACCACCCGGCAAGGCAAACAGGTAGACATCTACTGGGCCCCCAGTGCCAAACCTGGCGACGTTACAAAATTTGAAAACGGCGCCCGACTCCAGGGTTCACTTGCCGCCGTGGTAAACGGAAAACTCACCAGCGTGGGTGCAACTGAATTTCACGCAGACAGCCAATCTTACACAACGGCCAATGCAGTCCAGACCGGCCGCATTGTTGCCGTAGACAGACCCAGCCAGACCATTGACGTAGAAGGCCTCAACAACATTGCCACCGGAGACCGCATTGTCATCAATCCAGACGGGCGCGGACACAACTATCGGGTAGAATCAGCCACCCCTGCAGCAAACAACATTATTACCCTCAAACTGGACGTCACATCCATCCTGGGCAGAGCAACCGTCATATCCGCTGGAAAGAACGAATTGGACCTCGGCTTCAACATTCTCACACGCACCGGTAACCTGAATCGTACACGTGCACAATCTGAAAAACACGGATTCTGGGGGGAAATTGCAGCAGCGGCAAACCCCGAGCGGGACCGAACCGTGCTGCAACTGGAGGAAGGGGAAGGACAGGTAGACCGTCTCAACAGCCTGGATGCAGGAGAATGGGTGCAGGTTGTGGACTACGTGGTAGGAGATACGGTCCGCTTCGAACAGACCGGAAAAGCATAAATCTTATTTCGGATCTCCATCCGTACCTCGAAACGCGGTACGGATCATCCGTCGAATCAATCCACCCCCAACAACCAGAATCAGCACGGATGATGCAACCAGCACAACTTGAATAAAAAGAGGTAACTCTTCGAACGGGGGCATATGATCCTCCTGTTGGCCTGGAGAACGACAATGTAGATGCTCGCAGTCGGTTTCCCTGATATAATATCGCATTCGACCGCCGCCCACAAGTCCATCGTTACAACGCGAGAAAAAACTATGTCCCGAACGCTCATCCTCCTTGGCAAAGAAGAAACAGCTTTATGTTCGCTGGCCAAGGCCCTGTCTCACAAAGAAGGGGATATACTCACAGCGGCACTCTCCGACGCCTCAGGCCTGAACCAGGCCATTCGCACAGGTGCACAATCTGGAACGCCGCAAATCGTGTTGATACCCTGCGTTGTCCACCTGTCAGAAACAGACCGACACATGCTGAGCGAACAGATAGAAAATACCCGAGACACCTTCCCCAACATCTCCGTTCGGCTGGCAGACCCCATCGGATACGACCCCCGGTTGGCAGACATCCTCATCGACCGGGCAGACCAGGCCGGGCTGGATGAAAAACCAAACGTGCCGATATTGACCATAGAAGGTCTCGTGCCGCAACCCGTTGCCCTTACATACAAAAATCTCTGCGAACTACCGGGGCAAATCCCTGACGTATCCCATCTTGCCCCGGGCCGACAAGGTACAGGAATTCAGGTACTCGCCCTGCTGAATCGGGCCAACGTCAACCCGGAAGCAACGCATGTTATTTTTCATGCGACAGACGATGCGTTCTCCGCAGACGTCCGCCTGGACCAGGTCCGCGAAAACGGATTCTTCATCTATCAAACAAACGGCCGTTCTCTCCCGCCTGGACAGGGCGGCCCCCTGCGCTTACTCATCCCCGGCATCGACGACCGGTGCGCCAACGTCAAAAACGTAGTCCGTATCGAACTCATTAAAAAATAGAATCTGACTGAACTCTGGTTGCATCTTTCTAAAACATGTGTATTTTTTAGTATCCTCTCCCCAGATCAATACCCAGGAGAAAAAATGCACAGGATTCAACGATCTCTGGTCGTCCTGGCCGTCTGCCTGACAACAACACTGCCCGCAGCGGCGCAGAACCTGTCGCAACTCAACGACCAGACCAAACAAAAATACGCCACCGTCCTTCAGAACAAACAGGCGCCGGCCAACCTGATGTTCTTGCACGCCCAGCTCGCGGACCGAAACTCAGCCGTGCGCATCCAGGCGGTGCAATCTCTGGCGCTCATCGGCAGCCCCATGGGTGCCCTCCTCCTGGCCCGCGCCATGGACGACAGCCTGGAGCGGGACCCTGCCGTACGCATTGAGGCGGCCATTGGCCTGGGTGACATTGGCGGACGCCAGGCCCTGGAAACCTTGGGCCTTGGCCTGGATGACAAAAGTTCTACTGTCCGCAAACGGGTCATCGAATCGCTTCGTTGGGCAGGTACCGTATTCGCCGTACCCTACATCCAGGAAGTCTTGCGCAACGACCGCTCCGCAGACAACCGCCTGGAAGCCGTACGCCAACTTCGCAAGATTGGCACCCAATTCAGCATCCAGCCCCTCGTCGAAGCTCTGATGTCCGACAAAGACGTGGGCATCCGATTAACTGCAGCAGACGCACTGGGCGAAGTAGGAAAAAAAGAAATCCAGGCAGCCCGCTACCTCGGCGAAGCCTACCGTCTGGAAAAAAACTCGGGGGTCCGTCTGGAAATCGTCGGCTCCATGGGCCTGGTACGAAACCAGGCAGGTATCCCCTACCTCCAGGAAGCAATGCAAGATCGGGACCTCGCCGTGCGCCTGCGCGCCACCCAGGTGTACGGCCGCGTGCTCGGCCTACAATAGACACGCCCTTTCAGATAAAAAAAAGGCTCTGTTTTTAAAACAGGGCCTTTTTTATTTTTGTCTATTACACATACAGCTTGCGGCAAACCCGTTGTCCACCGGCCGCGCCTTGCGTATACTATCAATAAATCGCACCCCTCAGCACAACACTTCCTGCATCAATTTCGTCATACAAACGAAAAAACTGGAGGCCCAACCCATGCGCCCAATTCTGCAGCTCTCTCTCTTCCTAATTTTCGTCTGGACCGCTACAGGTGTTCCCGCCGAAGCACAAGAGGCCCAGCCCGATACCATCGCCGCATCGGACAGTCTCAAAACCGCCGTTCCTGACTCAATTCAGAGCGCAGAAAAAAAGAAAAAAAAGAAAACCTTCGAGGAAACAATCAAAGACCTCGAAACCATCGAAGGGCTGTTCACCCTCTACCGGAAAACCGAAGACGGCACAGTTCTCATGGAAATTCGACCAGAACAATTCGAGCAACTCTTCCTATTTGCCCTCACCCGAGAAGCCGGAGACGGTTCCTACTTCGACTCTGCCGCCATGATGTACCACTTTCCATTCATCCTCAAACGTGTTGGGAAAACCGCCCAACTCATCCATAAAAACGTCTATTTCCGCGCCGATGAAGACGCAGCCATGCAACGAGCCATTGCCCGAGGCGTATCGAACTCCATCCTGGGCGTTGCCAAAATGGTGGACAGCGAACCCCACCCCGAGCGCGGAAGCATCCTGGTAGAAGCCAACGGTTTTTTTATTCAGGACCTCGCCGAAGTGGGCCTCAGCACAGACAACCGCAAACTCTCCTACAGCTTCGACAAAAACAACAGCTCCTTTGGAAAACTACAATCCTTTCCCAGAAACACCGAAATCGAAGTCATCCTCCACTTCAAAAGCAGCAAACCAAAGCCCACCACAACCATTCCAGATTCGCGCAGCTTTTTGCACACCTATCATTACAGCCTGTCCATCTTGCCAAAAACAGACTACCGTCCCCGCATTGCAGATGACCGCGTAGGCCATTTCCTCACCATGTATCAAGACTACGACACCGTCCTCAAAGACACACCCTATACCCGCTACATCAACCGCTGGCGTCTGGAAAAATCCAACCCTGGAAAACAGCTCTCAAAACCCAAACAACCCATCGTATTCTGGCTGGAAAACACCATCCCAGAACCCTATCGAGACGCCGTAAAAAAAGGCATCCTGGCCTGGAATATCCCCTTCGAGCGCATCGGCTTCAAAGACGCCATCGTCGTCAAACAACAACCCGATGACGCAGAATGGGACCCTGCAGACGTACGCTACAGCACCGTACGCTGGATGTTCAATCCCGGCGCGGGGTATGCCATTGGTCCTTCACGCGCCAATCCGTTCACTGGCGAAATCTACGACGCAGACATCCGCATCAGTGCAGACATGCTCCGTTCCGTCTTCCGCAAATATGAAGAATTTGCAAAACCCATCGCGCACACCGAAGAAGCCCTGCCCGAAACCAAACTGGGTCAGGCAGCCTACGGCTATTGCGACTACGCAGACGGCGTCGCACAACAGGCCGCATTCGGATGGAACCTGTTGGCCGTGCGCGGGCCGGTAAATCCCACAGACCCAGAAGGCAAAAAATTCCTCAATCAATTTCTCACCCACGTCGTCGCACACGAAGTAGGCCACACCTTAGGCCTGCGCCACAATTTCAAATCCAGCACCCTGCACGCCGTGGACCAGCTCCAGGACAAAACCCTGACCGGCGAACAGGGCCTTGCCGGTTCTGTCATGGATTATTTACCCGTTAACCTGGCACCCGAAGGCCAGAAACAGGGCGATTATTACCAGACCACCCCCGGCCCGTATGACCACTGGGCCATCGAGTACGCGTACCGGGACTTTGACAACCCCGAAAAAGAAAAACTCGCACTCGAAAAACTCGCCTCCCACGGATCCGACCCCCGCCTGGCCTACGGCACAGATGAAGACGCCTTCGGTGCACCGCGTGGCCTGGACCCCACAGCCAACCGCTGGGACCTGGGCGCAAACCCCATCCAGTACCACCAGACCCGCATCGACCTGGCTCGGGAACTCTGGCAGAAAATGGAAGGCGAGTTTGAACAAGAAGGCAACCGATACCAGAAACTCAGAATGGTATTCGGCCAGGGGTTTTCCGAATACCGAATTGCCGCCCTCAACCTGACCAAATACGTCGGTGGAATATACCATCGTCGAGACCACGTAGGAGACCCTGGCAACCGGCTCCCCTTTGAACCGGTTCCTGTCGCAAAACAACGAGAAGCGTTCCACTTCCTCACAGAAAATATCTTCGGCCCACAAGCGCTCCCGTTTCCACCCAGCCTGCTCAACAAACTCGCACCCGAGCGTTTCTGGGACTTCTCAGACGGTATCTGGAACATGCAACGCCTCGACTATCCAGTACACAACGTCGTACTCTCCATCCAGAGCAGCCCCCTCAACCTGCTCTATCACCCCCTCCTTCTGAACCGCCTGCTGGACCTGGAACTCTGGACCG
>JAQCGA010000202.1 GCA_027619145.1 bacterium
AGCCGCGCAGAACCTCATGCCCACCCTCCACGCACAGAAGATGGGCACCATCATCAAACGCCCCATCTCCAACGCCGTCTGGCAACGAACCGAACGTCCGGAAGGCAGCTTTATGGGCGGCCCCTGGGAACGCGCACAAAAATTCCCACTCAAAGACCTCGCCGAAGACATGGACCTGGTCGAATTCGTCCTGCGCTTCACCCTCTCGCACCCAAACGTCTGCACCGCCATCATCGGCTCCACCAACCCGGATCACATCCACGCCAACGTCGCCATCTCAGACGGCCATCTTCTTTCTGAGGAAACCATAAAAAGAGCCCAACGCGCATTCCGGGAATGCTTCGCGCCGTAATCCCCTGCACCTCCCAAAATCCCGGGCGAACACACAGGTCCGCCCCTACACCCGAACATCGTCCCAGTGGTTTCCCTTTGCGCCTTTGCGTGAGACCGCCTTTTCCTTCTACCCAACCGACAGACGAGAAGGGCAACCCTTCGTGGCCCTTCGTGCGGCGAGGCCAATTTCGTGCCCCTTCGTGATCCAGCCTCTTTCTATTCAGGAGAACCATACAATGACCTACGAACTCCGCACCTACCGCATCCCAGAAGGCCGCATGCCAGACATCCTCAGTCGCTTCAAAAATATCACCTTCGGTCTCTTTGAGCGCCACAACATCGAAGTTGTCGGCTTTTGGACGCGTACAGACGCCAATGAACTCGTCTACCTTTGCCGCTACGAAAATGAACAGGCCATGAAAAAATCCTGGGACGCCTTCCGTGCAGATCCCGAGTGGGCTGAAGCCCGTAAAAAAACAGAAGCCAACGGCCCCATCGTCTCCGAAGTCATTTCCCATACGCTCGCGCCAACACCCTTTTCTCCAATCCAATAACAATCGGTCGTGGACTCCTTATTCTCCGCTGGCGAACGGAGATCTTAGCCCATACTAAATTTTGGTTATATTTCTTGTACTCCTTATTCATTTACCCAGGTTCCGGTTACCCGCTCTGTTTGCAAACTCTGATAACCTGAGGTAGTGGGTCAACTGTCCTTGCTGTATGTTCTACATGCCCCTGAATTGGACATAAACGGTCTCTGTGCCCAATTCAGATCCTGGAGGCCGTTGCAGAACTACCATACTCTTGGTGAATTTCGTTATGCCATCCAAATTCAGAACCGGCTACACCACACAATATGCCATCTTCGGCGTTCTGTTTGGTTCCGGGTTCCCCATCCTTGCCACACTGCTCGATCTTCACATGCAGAGTCTACACGTTTCACTAAATAGTATTGTGTACGTGCAGGCCACGCAGCCACTACACTGGATCATCAATACAGCGCCCCTGATCCTGGGGATTCTTGCCGGCTTTGTGGGAAAACACCAGAATCGCATTGCCGGATCTAACCTTTCGCTCACACAGGAAATCGACGAACAAACAGAGAAACTGACACTGATCAATGTAGACCTTGCAGAAAAAAATCGTCTTCTGGAGGCATACGCCCAGATCGGCCAGGCCATACAAAAATCGCTGGACATGAAAGAAGTCCTGGACGCTCTCTCATTGCAAATTGTCGAAGCCGGCATTTTCCGCAGTTTGATGATCGCATTGCCAAATCCACACTCCGGACGTATAGAAGTGGTCCGAACCGTAGATACCGCAGCCAAAGGGTTTGTTCTCCGATATCCGGAAGAAATCAACATCAGTTACGAACGAACCGACCCAAACATTACCGCAGAAGTAGCCCGCACCGGCGAAATGCAGATTATTGAAGAATGGGATGCCCGGTTCGACGAACGGGTTACAAAGCCGGAGGATCGCAAGGCTCATGTTTCCTATTTTATTCCTCTGAAAAAAGGGAACCAGGTCCTGGCGGTTCTGGCCACGGGGAGCAACATAACAGATAAAGAAGAAACGCTACGCCGCATTGAAACCATGCGCCCGCTTCTGGCCCAGGTCATCATTGCACTGGAAAATGCCCGCATGTACGAAGAACTCCGAGAATCTGCTCAAATACTTGCAGATAGCGAAGAGCGTTTCCGAAAAATCTTCGAAGAATGCCCCATTGGCATCGCCCTGGTTGGAAACGACTTCAAATTGAATCGAGTAAACTCCGCCTTCTGCGCCCCACTCGGTTATACGGAACAAGAACTAACCGACCTTACGTTCGTAGACATTACACACCCTGAAGATATAAACAAAGACGTCCAGTTAGCCGAGAAGCTCTTCGCCGGTGAAATTCCCAGTTACCAGATGGAAAAACGGTATTTTACAAAAAATGGCGACATCGTCTGGATCAATCTTACAGCCTCAATGATTCAGGATACGGGCAACGCATCCCTCTACGCCATTGCAATGGTCGAAAATATTACCGAACGGAAACGGGCGGAAGCCAGTCTGCTACAGGCCAAAGAAGAAGCCGAAGCCGCCAACCGGGCAAAAAGTGAATTCCTGGCCAACATGAGCCACGAGATCCGCACCCCGATGAACGGCATCATTGGTATGACGGACCTGGCATTGGATACCGAACTCACCTCCGAACAACAAGAATACCTCTCCACCGTCAAAGATTCGGCACGGGCTCTCCTGAGCCTGCTCAACGATATTCTGGATTTCTCCAAAATCGAAGCACGTAAACTGGACCTTTCACCAGCGCCATTCCAGCTTCGAGAAAACATCCAGGATGCCCTCCAGGCTCTTGTCTTCCGGGCAAAAGAAAAAGGACTTGAGTTAAACATCACAATCGCCCCAGATCTCCCGGACTCTCTGGTAGGAGACGTTAACCGGATCCGACAGATCCTGATCAACCTGGTTGGCAATGCCGTCAAGTTTACCGAGCAGGGCCGAGTTTCTCTGGAAGTAGGTATTATTTCAAAAACGGATACACACCTTGAGCTTCAATTTTCTATAGCAGACACCGGCATTGGCATTCCAGCAGACAAACAAGAACACATTTTTGGGGCATTTTCCCAGGCAGACGGTTCTACCACACGCCGCTTCGGCGGCACAGGCCTGGGGCTTTCTATATCCTCCAGCCTCGTTCGGATCATGAATGGTCGGATCTGGCTAAAAAGCAAACCCAACGAAGGCAGCATTTTTTATTTTTCATTGACGTTAGAGATCTCTACTTCTCCACTGGTAGAAAAAAATGCTTCGGGCATTGGCCAATCCAAAGAACAACGAAACACGTCTCCTCGGCGCATTCTACTTGCAGAAGACAACCGCATCAACAGCAGGCTCGTTGTCCGAATACTTGAAAAAATAGGACACAGTATTGTTGCCGTAGAAAACGGCCAGGAAGCTCTGGACGCAATAAAAAATGATACGTTCGATCTCGTCTTGATGGATATCCAGATGCCCATCATGGACGGCTTCGAAAGCACCGCGGCCATTCGTGCTCAGGAAACAAATTCGCATATCCCCATTGTGGCCCTGACCGCCCACGCCATGGTAGGCGACCGAGAACGCTGCCTGGAAGCAGGCATGGACGGCTACCTTTCCAAACCTCTTCAGGCTTCCGAACTTGTGGAAGCCATTGCAACCCTGTCCAGACCATCCACCCTGAACCTATAGATACCGCTCAGGCCGTTACCGAACTTGAATCCGCCCTGCAGTCCTTCTTGGGGGAGAAATCACAGTAGCAACATAAAAACCTGTGATGCGGAAAGGTACCCATGCAAATTTTAATTGCCGAAGACGATACGATTTCACGCGAGGTATTGAGGCTCAACCTGATCAAATGGGGCCACGATGTAATTGCCTGCAAAGACGGAGACGAGGCCTGGCAACACCTCCAGTGCGCCGATGCACCCCGGCTGGCCATTCTGGACTGGATGATGCCGGGTATGGAAGGCACCGAAATTTGTCGCCGAATTCGTGAACTCCCACACGGCCAGCTCTCTTACTTGATGTTATTGACAGCCAAAGAACGGAATGAATTCCTCGTAGAAGGCCTGGCGGCCGGCGCCGATGACTATATCACCAAACCGTTTCAGACCGATGTGCTACGCGCCCGCCTGGGCGTGGGCCTCCGGGTGGTAGAATTGCAGGCCCGCCTGAGGGAAGCCGAACGCAACCGTGTTCTGACTCAGGCAGCCGGTGCGGCCGCGCACGAAATCAACCAGCCGTTAACCGTACTGCTGGGAACAGCGCAAATCCTCACCATGCAATTGCCCAAAGATGACCCCAATCGGACAAGCATTGAAGATCTCTTCAGAGCCGCAAAAAAAATTGACGAAATCGTTAAGAAAATGGCTCAGGTCCGGCGGTATGCAACCCAACCCTACATCGAAGGCATCGATATTGTAGATTTCGAAGCCGGAATCGACGATCCGTCTAAAACCAATCCACCCTGAGGTGAACCAACAGCAGGCTGGTTTTCATCTGAACACAAAAAGAGCGGACAGTTTCTGTCCGCTCTTTTATTATAAAATATAAGAGACGTTCATTTATTGCATAGGTACCACCTGCTTGCCGTCCTGGTTAAAAACCAGCAGCGCCTGTACAGGGCATACTGCGCAGGCTTCTACCAATTGGGTTGCATCCACGGTTTCCGGATGCAAAAACCGCACGATCTCATCTTCTCCCAGTTCAAATGCCTCGGGCGCAATCCCCAGGCAATCCTTAAACGCCGCACACTTCGTCCTGTCAATCCGCACGGTCAGTTCACCTGCGTTCCGTTCTTCAACTTTCGGCATCCCGATCTCCCTCTATTTGCGTTCCAGGTTGCAGCAAGTGACGAATTGCATCCAATAGCTCTTCCATTGGAAATGGTTTGCTCAACGTGTACTGGGCCCCCAGGTACCGGGCGGCAGGCAAACGATTGTATCGCCCTCGAAATCCTGTCACGGCAATAATTCTGACATCCGGTACTGCACGCCGCAACTCCCTGATAAATTCCACACCGTCTTTTTCAGGCATCAGGATATCGGTAACCACGACATCGGCCGGTTCCTGGGAAAATGCATCCAGGCCTTCCTGGCCATTGGTTGCCGTCACCACCTCGTACCCTGCCCGTTCCAGCACCTTCCGGTACGTTTCCCGAACCTCGCCATCATCCTCTACAAGAAGAATACGTGCCAAATTTGTTCCTCCGGAACCGGAACGGATCATATTAGAACCCACAAGAATATCAAAGGGTTTCTCCAGTTTTATTTTTGTGCAACACCTGCTGGACATGTTTCAACAAAGTACTCATCGGTACCGGTTTCTGAAGCAGCAGCAATCCGGCATCTCGGGCACGATCCCATTCTGCGCGCTCGTCTGTGTATCCGGTTACCAGAATGGCTGCCAATCCTGGCTTTTTCTGTAAAAAATCAAAAACCATATCTGTGCCGCGCCCATCCGGCAGGCCCACATCGCTCAACACCAGATCAAACGAATCGATTTCTCTTCGAAAAACGTCGGTCGCCTCCATTACCGTACTACAGGACTGTACAATATAACCCTGATCTGCAAGCGCATGCGCGGTCATCTCCCGCAAGGCCGGTTCATCTTCTACCACCAGAACGCGCTCTCCGTGGCCCTTGAATCGGCCCAGAGGCACAGCCGACGTCGGCACCTCTTCAGGTGCAACTTCCTGCTCTACGACAGGCAAGAACATAGACAAACAACTTCCCTGGCCCAACTTGCTTTCTACTGCAACCCAGCCTGCGTGCGCCTGTACAATCCCGTAAACGACCGAAAGCCCCAACCCCGTGCCCTTGCCGGGTCCTTTTGTCGTAAAAAAGGGTTCAAACAGACGTGCCTGAACCTCGTCGGTCATTCCCACACCAGCATCTTGCACAGATAAACAGATAAAACGCCCGGGCCGGGCCTCGGCGTATTTCCGGCAAAAAACCTCGTCCGCAAGCTGGTTGTGCGTCCGAATTTTTAGCGTACCACCTTCCGGCATGGCATCGCGCGCGTTCACAGAAAGATTTGTGATCACCTGATCTATATTGCCCGAATCCGCGCTGACAGCCCAAATGCTTTCTTCTAATTCCATCTCCACCTCAATATCTTCTCCCAGCAGGCGCCCCAGCATCTTCTGTAAATCTTTCACATTCCGATTCAAATCCAGTGGGCGCATGTTTACAGGCTGCCGGCTGCTGAACATCAGCAACTGATCCGTCAGGCTGGCGGAACGCTGCACCGCCTTGCTGATCTGGCTCAGGTTGTGGTATTCCCGAGAGGCTTCTCCCAGGTCGTCCAGCGTCATATCCACGTAACCCCGAATAATGGCAAGCTGGTTGTTGAAATCGTGCGCCACACCCCCGGCCAGCCGGCCAATGGCCTCCAGCTTTTGAGACTGCCTCAACTGCTCGTCGCGCTCTCGCAACACCGCTTCCGTACGCTGGCGTTCGGTAATTTCTGCCAGAAGTTGCGCGTTGGCTGTCTGCAAATCGCGTGTGCGTTCCTCCACGCGTACTTCCAGCTGGTCGTTGGCTCTCTGTAGCGCCGCATCCCGCTGCTGGATTTGCCGCAACATTTCATTGAACCCGTCAAAGAGTACACCAATTTCATCCTGGGTATCATTCTGGGCACGCACGCCATAGTCCCTGCTTTCAGACACGTGGCGCACCACCTGCGTCAATCTGGAAATTGGATTTGAAATGATGCGCTGAAGTCGGGCCGTAAGCAGAAAGGCTACCAGCGAAGATACCAGCAAAAACACAACGACAATGGTGGCGTACTGCTGCTCACGCGCGGCCATTTCGGCCAGATCTGAACGAATGTAAACCGTACCTACTCGCTCTCCATCCAGTACAATAGGCGCGTATAGCTCCAGATAGTTCTCACCAAAACGAAAAGTATTTACCTGTGGCTCCGGTGCCACAAAAGCCGACCCCTCCTGACTATAACGCGCAAAGACTTCCCCGTTGGTGCGGTAAATCGCCGCCGCAACAATATGCCCATTCGCCTTCAGCGCGGCCAGTGTTTCGGTCGCATCATCTTCATTTTCAAATACCACTGCAGCCGTACTGTTGGCTCCCACAATATCGGCCAGAATTCTAAGTTCCCAAACCAGCGCCTCCTTGTACGTGATCCGGTCGTAAATCAAAAACGCCATACACGCCAGCACCAGGGCAATGCTGCTGGTAAGCATAATAATCCATGTAAGTTTATGCTTGATGGAGAAATCCCGGAAGGCCCGCATATCCATCCTCTCCTATGAAGCTGTTTTTAACATGTCCAGACTTCAAGCCAAACCTT
>JAQCGA010000203.1 GCA_027619145.1 bacterium
GGAGGCATACGATTATGCGTACGAGGTCTCGGAACTGGATTTTGCTTCGGTGAGCCACCAGCAGAATTCGGCGAATTTTCCGTTTTCGAACAAACACTGGCAGGAGTATCTGGAGATCAATGAACGTTTCAATAAGAAGGAGCGTTTTGCCACACTGCCAATTTGTGAGCATTATAGCGGGTACGGGCACCGGCACGCGCTGTTTCGGGACGTAGAGGATGCGGGGAGGTTTCCTGTTGGAGTGGATTACTGGGGGCCTCCGTATGATGCGGCCAACCACCCGGATCGTCTGTGGGCGCATCTGAGAGAAGCAGAGGCGTTGACGTTTCCACACCATATGAAGTTTATTCGGGCAACGGATTTCAGTATTCCGCCGAATCCGCTGGAGCCGGTGATGGAGGTGAGTTCCCGCTGGGGAATCTCGGAAGTAGGAGGAGACCACAGTGCCCAGTATGCGTTGTCTCAGGGGCGGCGCATGGGGTTTATTGGAGGTACGGATAATCAGCTCGGACAACCGGGGTCGGGTACGCATGGATATAACGAGGGGCGAGGTTGGACGGCGGTGTTGACAAAGTCGCTGGACCGATACGAAATTTATGATGCGATTTTGAAGCGGCGATGTTATGCGACAACCGGGGCGAAGATGCTGCTGTTTTTTGCGCTGGGCAATCATCTGATGGGTGAAGAGGTCTCGGGTTGGACAGGAGATCGCATGTTTCAGATTCTGGTGGCCGGTACGGGGCCGATTGAGCGCGTGGAAGTCGTTCGCAATGGCGAGGTTGTGTTTGAGCATCTGGCCAGTGAAGATGTGGTGGAGACGGTGTTTTGTGACCGAGATGCGCCTGCGTTTTGCGAGCCGGCGTTTCCCGGGTTGGCACCGTTTTGTTACTATTATTTGAGGGTTACGCAACAAGATCGGAATCAGGCGTGGTCGTCACCGATATGGATTTCTCCGTAGGATTACAGGAGGGCGTATGAATTCCGACAGGCCCAACGTGCTGGTGTTTATGCCGCACGATCTGGGAGATCATCTGGGGTGTTATGGGCATGGGACGGTGAAGAGTCCGAACATTGACCGGCTGGCGTCGGAGGGTGTTCGGTTTGACGCATATTTTACGGCGTCGCCCGAGTGTACGCCCAGCAGGGCGGGTATGTTGACGGGGCTGTTCACGCATCAGAGTGGATTGATGGGTTTGTGCCATCGGGGGTGGGAATTCAATCCGGGCACACGTCATCTGGCCGGGTTGTTGGCAGACGGCGGGTACGAGACGCACCTGTTCGGGTTACAGCACGAGACGGGGGGCGCACCCGATGTGCTGGGGTACCGGCATGCCCATAGTCAGCAAGACAAGCATGCAGGGCCGGTGTGCGGGTCTGTTGTAGAGTTTTTGGAGGGTGCCGAAGCGAAGGCAGGGCCATGGTTTGCACACGTGGGGTTTTTCGATGTGCATAGGGCGTGGAAAGAGGAGTCTTCGTTTGATCCGGAGACGATTGATGTCCCGCCGTATTTACCGGATAACGCAGAAGTGCGCAAAGATTTAATGCATTTTCATCAGAATATTTTGGAGATGGATGAAGCGGTGGGTACGGTGTTGGCATCCTTACGCGAAACGGGTTTGGATCGAGATACGGTGGTAATTTTTACGACCGATCACGGCTGTCCGTTTCCACGCGCGAAGTCCACCTTTTACGATTCGGGTATCCGGATTCCGTTTCTGGTACATCGGGCAGGCCGGTATGAAGGTGGCCGGGTGACTGGTGAGTTGTTGAGCAATGTGGATTTTACGCCAACGGTGCTGGAACTGTGCGGTTGTCCGGTTCCAGAGGGACTTGCAGGGCGAAGTTTCCGGGCGTTGCTGGATGGCGAAACGTACGAAGATCGGGATACAATTTTTGGGACGATGTATTATGATTCGTGTTACGATCCGATGCATTATGTGCGGACGAAGACGCACAAATATATTCGGTCGTTTGCCGTAACGCCGGAAGACGCAGAAGGTGCAGACCCGGAGATGCTGGCTCCCCATAAAACGGGTACCTGGATCCGGGCAAATGACAACGACGTGGGAAGTAGTTATTCGTGGAAATCTATTGCGGATCAGGAGCATGCTCCGCCTCCGCCGGAAGAATTGTACGATTTGCGGACCGATCCGCTGGAGCAGAAGAATTTGGTGGGTGATCCTTCTGCAACGGCGGTTCTTGAGGAGATGCGGGAGCGAATGCATGAATTGATGGTGCAGACGAGTTCTCCACTTTTGTCCGGCCATGTGTCGCCGGAGTTGTCGTCTACACGGAACCAGCGAAAAAACCAATAATGGGAAGACTACAGATCGTAAGCCGTTACTCCGGGAGGGACAGATGGTTGAAGGCAAAGAGGTGATTTCTGAATATGGGGCCGTGGCAACCGGACCGGAAGAGGCGGCCCGTGTAGGTGCCCGGGTGCTGGAACAGGGTGGGAACGCGATGGATGCAGCAGCGGCAACAAGCGTGGCCTGCTGTATGCTGGAACCGGCGCGAACGGGTGTGGGCGGGTACGTGTTATGCGGGGTGGTGCTGGAAGGGAAGACCGGTCGGGTGTGGTCTCTGGATGCCAATTCGATAGCACCTGCGGCGGCTCATGAGAAGATGTACGAGGTGTTGCCGATGCAGGCAGGGGTGAAGCGGATTAATGAGAATGAGTACTTTTGTTCGGTGAAAGATGATGTAAATGTGTGGGGATCGCTGGCTGTGGGGCCGCCGGGGGTGATGGCGGGTGTGGGGACGTTATGGGAGCGGTGGGGGCGGCTGAAGTGGCCGGCGATTTTGGAGCCTTCACTGACGCTTCTGGAAGATGGGTTTCCCTACGGTTCTACCGCAGGGCATATTGCAAATCTGGAGGATGTGATCCGGAAGTTTGAATCGACGGCAGAGCATTTGATGCCGGAGGGCAAGGTTCCTTCAGCGGAAGATATATGGCATCGCCGGGATATGGAAAAGACGCTGGCACGGGTGTCTGAGGCGGGATGGCAAGATTTTTACGAAGGAGAGATAGGGCACCAGATTGCGGATTATATTCTGGAGACCGGTGGGGTGATGACGCGGCAGGATATGGCATCGTACCGGCCACGGATTACGGAGGCGTACGGAACCAGGTATCGAAATGCGGATGTGTACGCGGCCATTTTGCCCAATGGGGGGCTGTCCAGTCTACAGGTGCTGAATATGCTGGAATGTTTTAAACCGGTGTCTGACGATACGGTGGAGTACTGGCATCGGTTTGCTGAGGTGCTCAAGCTGGTGTGGCGAGATCGGTTGCGTTATTTAGGCGATCCGGATTTCGTGGATGTACCCATTGCGCGGTTGTTAAGCAAAGACTATGCGGCTGGACGGATGGAGACGGCTCGGCAGTTTCCGGAATATGTGGATCGCCTGGTGCCTCCTCCAGCGGGCGATGCGGGACACGGTACGCAACATGTGTCTACGGCGGATGCGGAAGGAAATGTGGTTTCGGTAACGATTTCGCATGGCGGCGCGTTCGGGTCATGCGTGACGGTGCCGGGTACGGGCATTCTTTTGGGGCATGGGATGTGTCGGCTGGATCCGAGGCCTGGAGGAAGGAATTCGGTGGCTTCAAAGAAACGTCCGCTGAACAATACAGCGCCGATGGTTGTACGTTTGCCAGACCGGGATGTGGCGGCGGGGCTTCCGGGTGGGCGGAGGATTATTAGTGTGAACGCTCGCGTGGTTCAGCAGATTGTGGATGAAGGAGTAACTTCACACCATGCTGCGATTGCACCCCGGATGCATGTACAGACGGACGAGCCGGTGATGGTGACCGAGTCTCTGGATGGGAAGATTGTGAAGGGGTTGCAGGAGATGGGGCACGAGGTGGAGGTGGTGAAGGGAGTGGCCGGGCAGGTGCATTGCGCGGAATATTTGAAAGCCGGTGGGAAGGTTCGGGCTGGCGGCGATGTTTGGGCAGCTGGGGTAGGGTGAGAAGGGGAATTCAAGAGCGGCTCACGCAAAGGCGCAAAGACGCGAAGAAAAACTGGAGTTGTTGCCGGGTGGGGTGAAAGAGCGGAAAAAAGAAGAGTTGACAGGTGCCGTATATCTTGCTTATTTAGACGGCGGAAAAACCAACAACTGGTTGTCTTATTTGTAGTTCCGAGACCTGGGATTGATTATGGCTCAGTCTTTTCGGGTACCTGTGGCTACCGAAGTTCCAGCCCCTCGGGGGGTAAGCGCCCGGTCTATTATTCTGGGGGTGGGGGTGGCTGCGGCCTCCAGCCTCTGGGTGAATTATATAGAATATGTCATTCATGCTTCACGGCAGATGACGGGCAGTCATTTCCCCATTGGGGTTTTGATGGCGTATTTGTGCCTGGTGCTGGTGCTCAATCCGGCGTGTCGAAAATTGGCGCGGCGGTACACCCTGTCTGCAACGGAACTGCGGGTGGTGTTGGCCTGTGGGCTGGTGGGGGGCACCATTCCTTCGGTGGGGGTAACGGGCTATTTGCTGGGGGCCATTGCGGCACCGTTTTACTTTGCGAATCCGGAGAATCAGTGGGGAGAGTATTTTCACCCGAATATCCCGGAATGGTTGGCACCGCGCAATGTGAATGGAACGCTGGATTATTTGTATGAGGGGTTGCCGCCGGGCGCGTCGATTCCCTGGCATGCCTGGTATGTGCCGGTTGTTTGTTGGATGGCTCTGGTCGGAGCGCTGTTTGTGGCCTGTTTGTGTGTTGCGGTTATTTTGCGCAAGCAGTGGGTGGAGAGCGAACGGCTGACGTACCCGGTGTTAACGCCGGTGCTGGAGCTGACCAGCCGGTCGGAACGGAGGGATTTTCCCCGGTTGTTTCGGATTGGATTTGGGATTGCGTTTGGTATTATGTGCTGGAATATGGTGAATTATTTTGTGCCAGGGTTTCCCAAGATTCCGAATATTCAGTGGGGGCCGTGGATCAAGTTCGAGCGGTATTTCCCCGGGGTGTGGACGCGCATCAATATGTTCATTATTTCGTTTGCGTATTTTGCGAATACAGATGTGTTGTTCAGTCTCTGGTTTTTTGATTTGTTATTTATTTTGCGCAGTGGAATTTTGAACCGATTGGGCTACAATGCAAGCTCCTGGGCGCATGCATCGGCAGATTTTGCGTGGATTCCGCTGGGTGCGTTTTTTGCACTGGTGTTCTGGAGCCTGTGGACGGCGCGGGGGCATTTGAAGGCGGTCTTCCGACAGGCATTGGGGGGAGATGCGGGCCTGGATGAGTCCGAGGAGATGATGTCTTACCGCACGGCTGCGCTGGGTCTTGTGTTGAGCCTGGTGTTCGTGGTGTTCTGGTTGTGGCGGGCGGGTATGGACTCGGCGGTGGCCTGTCTGTTTGTGTTTGCGGCGCTGGTGATGTATATCGGTGTGGCGCGGATTGTGTCAGACGTGGGGCTGGTGTTTGTGAGCATGCCGGTAGGGCCACAGCGGTTTGTGACATCGCTGTTGGGGACGCGAAATATTACGGAATCCAGTTTTACTTCGTTGGCATTTACGAATGCGTTGTATTCGTACGGCAAGGGTCTGTTCATGCCGGCAATGAGCCATGTGGCTAAAATTTCGGATGCCTGTCCGAAGGAGGGAAGGCCCCGGGTTTTGGCGGGGGTGTTTGGGGCGTTTCTGGTGACGACGTTTGCGACCATTGCATTTACGCTGTACCTGGGGTACCGAGATGGAGCGTATAATTTTAACGACTATCCATTCAACCATTACAGCATCTACGGGTTTACTTCTGCGATGTCACAGATGAAAAACCCACAGCCCCCCGACGTTGCTCAACTTGGGCTGTTTGGTGTTGGTGCGGGCGTGATGTCTCTGCTTACTTTTTTGAAGTATCGCTTCGCGTGGTGGCCGTTTCATCCGGTAGGGTTCGCGTTGAGTGGGACCAGTACCTATGTGCGGTATGGTGTATTTTCGGTGTTTCTGGCCTGGGCAATCAAGGCGTTTTTGCTGCGGATGGGCGGTGCCGAGATGTATCGACGCTACCAGCCGTTTTTTCTGGGGATACTGACGGGGTATACTGCAGGGATTACGCTGTCGCTGGTGGTGGACATGATCTGGTTTCCAGGGGCGGGGCACTCGATTCACGGATATTGACGGTTGGGAAGAAATATGGCTGAAGCAACACAAAACATACGGGTTTCGGAACCGAAGCCAGATGTAGCGGACAGAGGCGTAACGGTCCGGTCTATGGCCATTGGGGTGGGGGTTGCTGTTGCGGCCAATGTGTGGGTGAATTATATCGAGTATGTGATGCACGCCTCGCGGTTGACGCTCAGCCATTTTCCTATGGGTACGCTGATGGTGTACCTGGCGCTGGTGCTGGTGCTGAACCCTGCGTGCAGAATTCTGGCACGGCGCTGGGCGTTTTCTTCTACGGAGCTTCTGGTAACGCTGGCCTGCGGGTTGGTAGGTGGTGCGATTCCGTCTGTGGGCTTAACAGGATATTTTCTGGGGGTGATTGCGGCACCGTTTTATTTTGCGAACCCGGAGAATCAGTGGGCCACAATTTTTCATCCGTATATTCCAGAGTGGCTGGCTCCGCGGAATGTGAATGGGACGCTGGATTATTTGTTCGAGGGGTTGCCTGCGGGCGGAACCATTCCGTGGAACGTCTGGTTTGTGCCTGTTGTGAGCTGGTTGGGGTTGATTGTGGCGCTGTTCGCAGCTTCTCTGTGTATGGCTGTCATTTTACGTAAGCAGTGGGTGGAGAACGAACGGCTGACGTATCCAATTTTGCGTCCGGTCATGGATTTGACGGAGCACAAAGGGGGCGGTTTCCCCAAGTTGTTCTGGACGGGGTTCTGGATCGCCTTCGGGATCTTGTCGTGGAATACGATCAGTCATTTCAGCCCGGGATTTCCCCAGATCCCCAATATCCAGTGGGGGCCGTGGATTGGGGCGGAGCGGTTTTTCCCGGGGATCTGGACACGCATCAATATGTTCACGATTTCATTTGCGTATTTTGCAAATATCGACGTGTTGTTCAGCCTGTGGTTTTTCGATTTGCTGTTTATTATCCGCAGTGGAATGTTAAACCGCCTGGGCTATAATGCCGCGTCCATGAAACACGCATCGGCGGATTTTCAATGGATCCCCCTGGGGGCGTTTTTCGCCCTGGTGCTCTGGAATCTGTGGACGGCGCGGGA
>JAQCGA010000204.1 GCA_027619145.1 bacterium
GAAAAAATCCTGGCCATCGACTACTGCGACGAAGTAATCGAACACAACAAAGAACACTTCAACAAACCCAACGTCGAATTCCGCACTATCAACCTCACAGATCCGGAAGACGCCAAAAACCTCTCCGGAGAGTGGGATTACGTTGTCTGCAATGCCACCGTCGAACACGTTCCAGACGACCAGGCACTCATCGATTGCATCTACAGCCACCTGAAACCCGGCGGCATCCTCGTATTCTCTACGGTGCTTTACCACTGGCTCTACAACAAGTGGGACTACGCAATGGGCCACTACCGGCGCTACAGCGTACAGGACCTGAAAAACCTCTGCACCGACTTCGACGAGGTTCAGATCATCAAAACCTCTCTGATCCAGGAACTGGTACGCCCATTATTCTTCAACCGCATTGAACACCTTCTGGACAGTTCGCTGGAAGAAAACAACCGCAAAGTCGGCTTTCTGGAACACGCTCACCCGCCCTATGCGAAATATTACGGGCTCATCAAATACCTCATGCCCGTCTATTTCGTAGCCGACTGGATCTTCAGCAAACTCCTCGGCGGCATTGTCATTGTCATTGCTCAAAAACCCAAAACCGCCCAGAAATCTCCCGTTCTCGAACCCGTTGCCCAGCTCACCGAAGCGGGTTGATAGAGGAGGTCGCACCTTGAACGTACCTTACGCCTATTTGAAAGACCAGTTTGCAGACCCCGAAGCCATCCTGGCCGACGTGCGCAAACTGCTTGAGCACGGTCAGTACACCTTCGGCCCCGAACTCGAACAGTTCGAATCCAGGTTCGCAACCCTGTGCGAAACGCAGCACGCCGTAGGTGTTGGCTCCGGCACGGATGCGCTCTTCTTGAGCCTCAAAGCCCTGGGCATTGGCCCCGGAGACGAGGTCATTACCGCCGCCAACACATTCATCGCCACGGCCGGTGCCATTGCGGCTACAGGCGCGCGCATCATCTTTGTGGACGCTACCGATGATTTTAATATCGACCCGACAAAAATTGAAGCCGCCATCACAGACCGTACCCGGGCCCTGCTTCCAGTACACTACACCGGCAACCCCGCTGACATGCACGCTATCCTCACCATTGCAAAAAAACACAACCTCCATGTAGTAGAAGACGCCTGCCAGGCCATTGGTGCAACCATCAACGGCCAGCCCGTAGGCAGCTTCGGCATCGCCTCCGGTTTCAGCCTGCACCCCCTTAAAAACCTCAACGTCTGGGGAGACGGCGGTGTAACCGTCACCTCTTCAGACGAAATACGTGAGAAGCTCCTGCTCTTGCGTAACCACGGTCTCAAGAACCGAGACGAAGTCACCTGCTTCGGCTACAACAGCCGCCTGGACACGCTCCAGGCCATTGTAGGCAACCATCTCATTCGAGACATCGACTGGATCAACAACCGCCGTATTGATAATGCCGAACGCTACAACGAAGCATTCTCAGATCTTACAGACCTGGTTCGCACCCCGCCCAAACGGGAAACCGACCGGCACGTATATCATCTCTACATCTTGCAGGTCACAGATCGCAACGACCTCCTCACCCACCTCAACAGACAGGGCGTGGAAGCCAAAGTTCATTATCCTCTGCCCCTCCACCTCCAGGAAGCCAGTCGAAACCTGGGATATCGGGAGGGTGATTTTCCGGTGGCCGAAGCACAGTGCAAATCCATCCTCTCGCTGCCAGTGCACCAGCACCTGACAGACGCTCAAATCGACCATGCCATAGACACCGTCAGGAAATTCTACAAATGATGCAATCCTCCAGCCCAGTAGCGGTTCTCAAGAATCGCACAAACGGTACCCAAAAGCCTCCCGCCCGGCCACAGGAACTCTCCCGGCAGGTCCTGCTGGACCTCTACCAGACCATGGTCCGCGTGCGACGCGTGGAAGAAGCCATTGGCAACGCCTACCCGGAGCAGGAAATGAAATGCCCCGTACACCTGTCCATTGGCCAGGAAGGCGTTGCGGCCGGTGTTTGCCTGGCCTTACGTAAAGACGACGAAGCGCTCAGCACCCATCGGGGCCACGCGCATTACCTGGCCAAAGGTGGAAACCTGAAGCGCATGATCGCTGAACTATATGGAAAATCGACCGGTTGTGCCCGAGGCAAAGGGGGCTCTATGCACATGGTGGATACCTCCGTAGGCTTCCGAGGTAGCTCCGCCATTGTGGCCGGTACCATCCCCATTGCCGCCGGGCTGGCGATGGCGGCACAGATGCAGGGCCGGAACAGTGTTGCCGTAGCCTTCTTCGGAGACGGCGCCGCAGATGAGGGCGTTCTTTACGAAACGCTCAACTTCGCCGCACTGAAAAAATTACCCGTCCTTTTCATTTGTGAAAACAACCTCTACGCCACCCATTCGCACCAGAGTGCCCGGCAACCTGCAGACAATCTCATTGAACGAGCCAACGCCTTCGGGGTCACCAGTACGCGTATTGACGGCAACAACGCACCTCTGGTCTACCAGACCACGCAAGAAGCCGTCAAGCGAGCACGCGCAGGACAAGGCCCCACCTTCCTGGAATGCATGACCTACCGCTGGCGCAAACACGTAGGTCCCGAAAGCGATATAGACATGGGCTACCGTACGCAGGAGGAACTGGACAGTTGGATCGCCCGTTGCCCCATTCGTCACCTGGAAGAAAAACTTCAGCGCACCGGACAGGTCGCCCAAGAAGAACTCGAACGCATCCACACGCAGATCGATACAGAAATTCAGGAAGCCTTTGCGTTTGCAAAAAACAGCCCGTCCCCCACAGCAGCAGACCTGCACACCTTCGTGGACGCAAACGGATCACAGTCCATGTACGCTCGCTGTCTGCCCGTGGAATCGGGAAAAGAATCTGGTGTTTCCCAGCACAACGACATCACGGCCATCATGCAAAAGACAGGCTTTTAAATAAATAAGGAAAGCTGACCATGGACAGCCTGATACAGACAACCTCCCGCGATCTCTTGCCCAGCCACACCGGTAAAAACGGTGGCAACGGGAGTGCAGACTCGCGAACCCTGGTACATAAAAAAATCAAAACGATTGACCAGCTCGCCCGTATCCTTCACGACCTGCGCAGCCAGGGAAAAACCATCGTCCAGTGCCACGGCGTATTTGACCTGCTGCACCCGGGCCACATGAAACATCTCCAGTCTGCTCGGCAACACGGCGATATCCTGGTCGTTACGCTCACACCAGATCGCTTCGTCAACAAAGGGCCAGGGCGTCCGGTTTTCAACCAGCGCATCCGCACAGAATCTCTGGCCGCCTTGCAATGCGTGGATTATGTTGCGATGAATACCTGTCCCACGGCCATCGAAGTCATTGAACGCCTTTGCCCACACATCTTTGCAAAAGGCAACGAATTTGCAGACCGCAAAGTGGACCTCACCGGCGCCATCTCAGAAGAAGAAGAAGCAGTAAGGCGCATTGGCGGACGCCTCCTCCTGACAGACGAGGAAACCTTCAGTTCTTCTGAATTGCTCAACCGCTACTATAGTGTATACCCTCCGGAGGCAGAAGCCTTTCTCAACCGTTTCCGCGGCCGCTACTCTTCGGGAGACGTGATTTCAAAACTCAACAGCATGAAAGACCTCAAAGTCCTGGTCATTGGGGAAGCCATTGTGGACGAATACCACTACTGCAACCCAATGGGGAAATCCACCAAAGAAAGCATCGTTACCTCAAAATACATCCGCAGTGAAAGCTTTGCTGGCGGCAGCCTGGCCTGCGCGAACCATATAGCCGGCTTCTGCGACCGGGTAGATCTGGTTACATGCCTGGGTGAACAGGATACCCAGGAAGACTTCATTCGAAAAAATCTTAAAAATAACATAAATCCCACTTTCTTTTATAGACCAGACGCACCCACGATTGTCAAACGCCGGTACGTCTGGGAACCCTTTCTCACCAAACTCTTCGAACTCTACATTTTCGAAGATACAGACATCGATGAAAAAGTTGAACACGACCTGCAACAACACCTGGAGGCCACCCTGGCCGAATACGATCTGGTTCTGGTTACGGACTATGGCCACGGCATGATGACCCGCCCCATTGTAGAACAACTCTGCAAGAGCGCACGTTTCCTTGCGGTGAATACCCAAACCAACAGCGCCAACGCCGGATACAATCTCATCACCAAATATCCTCGAGCGGACTACGTCTGTATCGACGAACCAGAGATACGACTGGCTGCAAACAGCCGATCCGGAGAGGTTTCGGATCTGGCCGATAAAATGGCTACGCGCCTGAATACGCGCACCCTTACCGTCACACGAGGCCACAAAGGTTCTCTCTCCTGTGCACGCGGCGAAGACCCTGTACAGGTTCCGATCTTCTCTACGGAAGTCAAGGACCGTGTAGGTGCCGGAGATGCGTTCCTGGCTGTTACCGCCCCTGCCATCTGCGCGGGGTTGGATACAGAGCTTGTCGGCTTCATTGGAAACGCAGTAGGTGCCCTGGCCGTCCGCATCGTAGGCAACAAAACCCCCGTCGAACCCGTACCCCTCCAGCGCTTCGTTACGGCGCTGCTGAAATAACCCGGAGAAAACAACAATGCGACAACTCACCTATGGAGCGGCCATTCGGGAAGCCCTGGAACAGGCCATGGAAATTTCGGACGAAGTGTTCGTCCTGGGCGAAGGCGCGGACGATCCAGCTGGCATCTTTGGTTCCACACAGGGCCTGGCGGACCGCTTCACAAAAAAACGCGTCATGGACGCCCCGCTGGCAGAGAACGGCTTCACTGGCATCGCGGTCGGCGCTGCCCTGGGTGGCATGCGGCCCGTCGTGGTACACCAGCGCATGGACTTTCTCCTGCTCACCATGGTCAACCACGCCGCCAAGTGGCGATACATGTTCGGCGGCAACGGGGGCAGCGTCCCCCTTACCGTACGTGCGGTTGTGGGCAAAGGCTGGGGCCAGGCCGCCCAGCACAGCCAGAGCCTTCAGGCTCTCTTCGCACACATCCCGGGCCTGCGTGTGGCCATGCCCACCACACCCTTCGATGCCAAGGGTCTGCTCCTGTCGAGCATCTTCGGCGAAGACCCCGTCGTCTTCGTAGAAGCCCGCTCCCTCTACAACAGCACAGGCGACGTGCCGGAAAACCCCTACCTCATCCCCTTCGGCGAAGCCGCTATCCGTCGTCCGGGTTCCGATGTCACCCTGGTAGCCTCATCTTACCTGGTCCCGGAAGCCCTGTCTGCAGCAGAAGCCCTCTCCTTAAACGGCATACAGGCCGAAGTCATTGACCTCCGCACCGTGGCACCTCTGGACATGGAAACCATTCTGGCTTCCGTGCGAAAAACCGGCCGCGCGGTTGTTATCGATACCGGCTCTCGCACCTGTGGGATCACCGCAGAGATTGCAGCACGGATTGGTAAGGAAGCCTTCAGCCACCTGCAGGCACCCGTCGAGCGCGTCTGCCTCCCGGACATCCCCACACCCTGCAGCAGCGTACTCGAGCAGGCCTTTTATCCCACATCTGAAACCATCATCAACGCCGTGGATCAGACCCTCGCAATTCCATCGTAGTCTTTCGGTGCTCCCCAATTGACAATTGAGATTTGAATCATTGACAATTGGCCTCGGCCCTACCAACGGAGGCTCCCCATGCCTAACTCTTTAACCCTTATCGTCCCTGCACTAAACGAAGCGCCCCACCTGGCGCGCACTGTTTTCGAAGCCGAAGAGGCCATGTCTGACCTCATACATGACTACGAAATCCTCATCTTCAACGACGGCAGTACGGACGCCACCGGACAAATCGCCGCCATCCTCGCCGGCCAGAACCCCCGCGTTCGCGTCTTCCATCACGACCGTCCACGTGGATTGGGATATTGCTACAAAGCCGGTGTACGCCACGCATCCAAAGAACACGTCCTGCTTGTTCCCGGAGACAACGAACTCCGCCAGGATTCTCTACACGCCATCTGCCAGCAGGTAGGCCACACCGATATCGTACTCACTTATTCGCTCAATCCCGAAATTCGCCCGAAGAGCAGGCAGACTATCTCACAGCTCTTTTCCTGGATTGTACGCTCTGCATCCAACCTGCCTGTTCGCTACTTCAACGGCCCTGTTGCACACCGCACCCATATGGTCAAAAGGGCCCTGGAATACGCCAGCGATGGATTTACCTATCAGGCAGAAATCCTTGTTCGCATGATCCAGTCCGGTGCCTCGTACGTCGAAGTGGGCATGTACCTCAATGCCCGCCCCAAAACCAGCGCCTTTCGCCTCTCAAACGTATTCAGCGTAGGAGTGGGCATTCTAAAACTCGCCTACCGTATTCGGTGCCAAAAAAACGTGCTCAGCCTGCCCAGCCCTCAGCCTGTTCAGAACCCTGTCCATCGGCTCAGAACCTACGAAGCCTGAAACAACGGAGAACAAGGAGTGCCGATTACACTGGAACCCCAGCAAACAAGTCCTACCCGGGAGTGTCACATTCCAACAGACCAACGCCCTCCAGCAGTCCAAAGAACGTCCAGATACAGTCTCCTGGTGGCGGCCTGTATCCTGGCTGCAGCATTCTTTTACGCAACTTCCGTGCGAGACGGCCATGATTGGGGTGGAGATTTCGCCCAGTACATCCTGCACGCACAAGCCCTCCTCCAGGGCCAACCTTACGCACCCCCACCGGGCTTCGTACCCAACCATTATCTCTCCTGGGCACCACCTGCCTATCCCCCTCTACTGCCGGTGGGCATCGCGGGCCTCATCGCTCTCTTCGGCCTCAACTTCATCGCCATCAAACTCCTCGTCGTCACCCTGTTCATCCTGGGCCTTGCAGCCTACTGGCGCTTCGCACGCATCGACCTCCCGCTCCCGGCCGCCTTCGGCGCGTTGATCCTGCTTGCCTTTTCGCCATATCTGCTTAAATTCTCCAATAAAATCCTTTCAGACATCCCATATCTCTCCGTCTCTTTGTTTTCAATCCTGGCCGCACAAAGATTCTTCCGTTCAAGCGTCACCCGCAAAGACGCCCTCTTGCTCGTGATTTGCCTTGTACTGTCCACCTGCATGCGCACCGTGGGTCTCGCTTTACTCCTGTCTGTTCCGGTATACGCGCTATTCTTCCGGCGAACTCATTTGGTCCGGGCATTCCTGTCTC
>JAQCGA010000205.1 GCA_027619145.1 bacterium
GTTTTGGATTGTATGGGATTGGTATACTGCGCGACCGGGCCGGTGCAGATAGGTACGAGGCAGCGCTGTTGGCGCAAGGTGCAGCAGGCCCAGGGGGTGTGGGTGTGTTGTGGGACGGCGGCGGCAATGATGTGTATGTGGCCGGTGGCCGATTTTCGGATTTCCGAGAAGACGGGGCATTCTTGAGCATGTCTCAGGGTTTTGGAATGGGATTGCGACCGGTGGCTTCGGGGGGAGTGGGTCTGTTGCTGGATGGTGGCGGAAACGACGAGTATGAAGCGTCGTATTTCGCGCAGGGTACGTCCAACTGGGCTGGGGTGGGGCTCCTAGTAGATCTGTCTGGGGACGATGTGTACCACGCCCGGCGGTACGCGCAGGGGTGTGGGTCTCACCTGGCGGCAGGGGTGCTGTTGGACGGTGCGGGCAATGACAGATATTTGTTGTGGGGCGTGGGCCAGGGGTGTGGACACGATCTGGCAATAGGGATTTTGACGGATCGCCGGGGTAACGACCGGTACAGAAGTACCTGGCTGGCGCAAGGTGTGGGGAGTGCCAACGGAATTGGAGTGCTGGATGATGCAGGAGGAGATGACCGATACACCGGGGAACGAGAAAATACCCAGGGGTATGGTACGCCTTCGCGGAAGTATGGAAGCATTGGGATTTTGATGGATCGTGCGGGGAAAGATGAGTACGAAGGGCCGGGTGGTGAGGGGCGGATGTGGGTGGGAGGGATGTATGGGGTGGGGGTGGATGCGCCGGTGAGGGAGAGTGAGAGGTGAGGGCAAGCAGAGAAACATTTCAAATTGTGGTGGGCGCTTCTGTTTGTGTGGTGGTGGAGTATTGGGAATTTTGGTTCTGGAGGTCGGTGTATGTGGGTGCTTGTTGTGCTGGGGATTTCTGGTGTGGTAGGAAATTTTCTGTCTGCGCTGGAAGGGCCGGATACGCCGGAACGCGTGGTTGCTGTGGACAGGCTGGTCGCCCTGGGTGGCGAAGGGGTTGTTCCCATGGCGGAGGCGCTTGGGGAAGTGGGTTGGCGGGCGCGCGAAGGTCTTCTGGAGGCGCTTGGCCGGATGGGACCTGCGGCTTTGCCGGTTTTGATGCGGACGGCCAGGATGCATCCTCGGACGGACGCCCGGCGGCACGCTGTGTTGGCTGTGGGCAACGTGAGGGGGAGTGCTGCGAAGGATAGTTTGAAACAGTTGCTGGATACGCCGGAACGAGATCTGGTGATTGAGGCGATTGGAGAGGTTGGGAGCCTGGTTGACACGGCGCTGGTGGTTCGGTTTCTGAGAGATGGAAATGCCGATGTGCGACGGCAGGCGGTTGTGGCGCTGGCCCGACTGGCCGGGGTGCTTGCGGTGGAGCGGATGATAGATGCGCTGGCGGATGTACACCATGGGGTCCGGTATGCCGCGGCTGGCGCACTGGGAGATATGGACGCTGGCGAAATGCTTGTGACGAGGCTGGACACGTTGTCTGGTCCTGCGTTGTATCTGGCGGTGAGAACATTGGGGCATTTGCAATATCGTCCTGCGCAGAAGCCGCTGGAACGGCTGCTCTACGTGCCGGACTGGGCGGTTCGGGCAGTTGCAGCAGACGCTCTTGCAGGGATAGGTAGCAAGGAGTTAGAACAGGCGCTTGCTCATGAAACGCATCCATTTGTGCGGGCGCGTATGGTACAGGGTCTTCAACAGAATGTGAATCCGTAACGGGGATGTTACCGTGGCCAAAAGTCAGGTTGTGAAAGAACACTCCGAAACACTTTCCGGGCATTCTTGCAGGCAAGCTGTGGGGGTGGGGTTTGTGCTTATGGCCATCCTTGTACCGCTTTATTTTTCGCCTCTGTTTTACGAGTACGAAATTCCAAAGCTGGTTATTTTTCAAGTGCTAACCGTGGCAATGGCGGTGCTCTGGGTAGTGGGAATGGTGCTGGACGGAGAGATTTATCTGCTGGATACAACGATTTATTATACGTTTCTGGCATTTCTGGCGGTGCATTTTATTTCCTTGTTTCAGGCTGGAAACGTGTTCCAGGGAATGGATGCGTTGTTTCGGTATCTTTGTTATTTTCTGATTCCGGTTTTGATTTTTCACGTGGTGCGGAAGCCATCACACATCTATTTTTTGGCCGGGACGATGATGGGAACCGGTGCTCTCGTGGCGTTTATTGGGCTCCTCCAGCACAATAGAATTTATAGTTTATATGCCCCGGGGAACATTTCTTTGTCTACCATTGGAAATGTGAACTTTGTGGCAGAGTATTACAATGTGGTGTTTCCGATTTCGCTGACGTTGATTTTCTTGTTCAAGCGTCCGTGGCTGAAAGGCGCGGCTGTGGCGTCTTGTTTCTTGATGGCCTGTCATCTGGTGGTATTGAATAGCCGGGGGGGATGGTTGGGGGCTGGTGTGGGGTTTGCCGTCATTGGCGGTATGGTTTTGCTGCGGCATTTTCAGGTGGGACGGCGGATTGTAGATCTGGCGGTGGTGGCGGTGGTGGTTCTGGGATTGAGTTGGCCGGTAGCTGCGGGTTTGCTTTCTGGGATCCCCCTGGGGCCAGAGCGTACGCTTGGCGGGTTGACGCGGGGGTATTGGGAGCAGATGGTGGGGCGGTCCGAAGATGCGGTGAAGTTGCAGGACGATTCCAGTCGTCAGCGAGTATTGTTGTGGTGGGATACGCTTCGGTTAATTGCGGATCGCCCGCTGGTAGGTGTGGGTGTAGGTAACTTTGAGTATAATTTGCCACGTTACGCCAGTTTGCAAAGCCTGGAAGTGAAACAGCGTATGGAAAAAAATGCGGGACAATCGTTGATGGCGTACCGGGCGCATAACGAATATTTGGAAGTGTGGGCCGAAACAGGAATTCTGGGATTTGGCATTTTCTGTTTTTTGTTGTACCAGATTCTGGCCTCGCTGTTTAAACTGCTACGGCGGTATCTGCATGGGGAGCAGGATCTGTTTGTTGTGGGATTGGCCGCTGCGGTGGCCGCCACACTGGCGCATGCATTTTTCAGTACGAATTTTCAGGATCCTGCCTCGGCGGTACATTTCTGGATGGTGGTGGGGTTGATCTGGTCCGTGCGGATGAATGTGGAGGGTGAAACGCGGCTGGGTTTGTTGTTTACCCAAGAGGGAGGAATTTCGTTCGGGTTGATTTCTGGCGGGATTCTGGCGCTCATTATGACGGTTGTGATGGGCGTACAGACGTTACTGGGTGCGTATTATTATCAAGTGGGATCCATCTGGTTCAAGCGGGAAAATTACTGGCAGGCGATTGCTGCTATGGAGAAAGCGGCGGAATATCGTTATACGAATGATTTTGCGGTGTACCAGAATCTGGGACTTTCTTTTTATAATACAAAACACTGGACGGAGGCCGCCGAGGCGTTTCGGCAGAGTTTATTACGGCATCGGAACAACGTTCAGGTGCATTATTATTTGGGATTGACGCTGGGACAGTTGGAGCGGGATCAAGAGGCCGTGGCGCACCTTCACCGCGCAGTAGAACTGAATCCGCTTTCGAGCAAGTACCATATGAGTTTGGGGGAGGCGTTGGGGTTGGCCGGGAATCCAGAGATGGCCGTGTTTGAACTTCGGGAATCGCTTCGGATCGAACCGGAGCAGGCCGATGCCTATTATGCACTGGGGGCAAATTACAAGCGGTTGGGGAACCTGGATGCGACAGCGGAAGCCTATCAGAAGGCGCTGGCGCTGGCGCCTGGAGACGATCGGGTGATGAACAGCCTGGCTGTGGTTTATGCCAGTCGGGGTGAGCTTGAGAAGGCGAGGGAGGTTTTTCAACGTCTGGTAGAGCAGTATCCAGATCGAGTGGATTACAGGGTGAATCTGGCGGCAATGCTTCAGAGCCTGGGGCGGTTACAGGAAGCGCTGGACGCCTGCGGGGAAGCGTTGAAACGGGACCCGGATTTTGTGAATGCGTACGCGGTTCTCGGGTCTATTTTTGAGGCGGGAGGAGAAATAGATCGCGCCAGGCAGGTGTACCGAGAGGCGCTGAGCCGGGCTCCCAACCATGCGGCGGTACAGAGTCGTTTGCGAGCCCTGGAGTCCGAGCATTGAGAGAGGAAGGCCCCCGTGAACTACGAACGGTTCAAGGACCCAAGGCAGGATCCGCGCTGGCGGATTTCGCAGTGGAAGATGGTCCTGCTGGCGGTGGGTATTTCGGTTCTGGTAACCATTTTTGCGTGGGTACTGCTGTTTTTGCGCGAAATCTGGACAGCGCGGCCGCTGGGGTGAAAAAGGCCGCCCTTACGCCTGAGAGCAGGAGCCACCGCCCAGTACGCAGAATTTTGCGCAGTGCGGGTGGTTGAGTTTTACTTCGTGGGCCGCTTCGGCCAGGGTTGTTCCCATTTCGAATTGTGGATCGTAAGGTAGCAATGTGCACGACAGAACGGCCGGGCGTTCTGCCCCTTTGCGCTTGACCACCATCCGCGAAGTTGCGCACATGATATCGTTCGGCGATATGTCCAGAATATTCCAGCACTGCGTTGTAATCTCGGGTACGTCCACGGTCTCGTCCATTTCTGGAAAAATTACCATCCGGACCGGGTCGCGGGCGTCCAGGGAAATAGAGAGTTCTTCAAAGAGTTGAGCATAACCTGCCCGCGTATGTGTATCTTCCTCGCCCCAAAAGGAACGCCCCGCTACAGAGATTTTGAACCCGTTGTCCGAAAGCCATTTTAATCCCTCAATTGCAGGTTCCCAGGAATGCGTTCCACGTTCTGCCTCGTGTTGCTCGGGGAGGTAGTGGTCAATGGATACCCGGATGTGAAGTCTGTTTCCGTGTTGGGCCTTCAGGTCAAGTAGTCTTGTGGAAAGTTTCATCATGGGGCGCATTCCATTGGTCAGTACCAGTGTTTCAAATCCACGGGTGAGACAGTCTTCCAGCATCTGGACGATTTCTGGATTCATAAACGGCTCGCCTCCCGTGAATCCAATTTCTCGTGTGCCCCATCCGCCGTGTTCAATTTCATCCAGGTAGGTTCGTACTTCCCTGGTAGAAAGGTACACCAGGCGGTCGTTATTCGGGCTGGATTCGATGTAGCAATGCACACATTCCAGGTTGCACAGGGTACCTGTATTAAACCACAGCGTATCCAATTTTTTTAGAGAGACGGATGCGCGTGTCTCGCCGTTTGCCGTCAGGTGGGGGTTCTGGAATTTTTGCGTATCAAGTTCTTGAATTGTATTTGTCTGACTCATTTGATTCCTTATCATCATTTCATGTGAATCGTGCGGCATTCCACATTCTAACATCAGAGAGTTGTTGATTGAAAGCGCATTGTACGCCCCGGTACATGCGCTTTTGTTCTGATCTTGCTTCTCCGAATTATCATGTCAGATATTTTTCATGCAAACAATATGCCGCTTTTCTTTTTTTTAGTTCATATGGAATCGGATTAATACGTCGCGCGGCCACCGCTGATGTCGTAACACTGGCCCGTGGTGAAGGAGGCTTCGTCTGAGACGAGGAAGTGGACAAGAGCGGCAACTTCCTGCGGTTTGCCCAGACGTCCCATGGGAATCCGGGAGGCCATATATTCGATTTGCTGCTGATTCATTCCTTCGGTGATGGTAGTTTCGATGAGGGCGGGAGCCACGCAGTTGACGCGGATCTTGTGACCAACTACCTCTTTGGCGAGGGCCTTGGTGAAGCAGATGATACCGGCTTTTGAGACGGAGTAGGGCGCCATGCTGGGGTTGCCTTCTTTGCCTGATATGGAGGCCACGGAAACAATTGCGCCCTGGTTTTGCTCGATCATGGAGGCGATGGCGGCCCGAGAGCAAAGAAAGACGCCTTTCAGATTGATGTCCAATACGCGGTCCCAGTCTTCTTCTGTGAGGTCGCGCACGAGTACGTCCCGGCCTACAATACCTGCGTTGTTGACCAGGATGTCTATATGTTGCCAGCGATTGAGGAGTTCGTCAAATCCCTGTTTGACGCTGGTGGCATTTGAGACATCAAGTTCTATGGGAAAGGCGGCAGAGCCAATTTCGGAGGCGGCGGCTTCTGCTGCGGGCTGGTCGATATCGGTTATGGCAACACGTGCCCCGGCTTCGGCGAGGCGTTGCGCGACGGCCTTTCCAATTCCGCGTGCGGCGCCGGTGACAACGGCGGTGCGGTTCTCAAGGGACATGTAGGCTGGTGGCATGGGGTGCTCCGGGGAAAAGGTCGAAGATTGGGGTAGAAGTGGAATTTGTTCAGTACATTTCGAAATGTCGTAAAGGCCCGGGTTGCAGGCAGGTGATGTCCGGGCTTTTTTATTTTGGATCAGGATCGTCCGGGGGGACGGGATGGTTGTAGGATTTCAGTTCCGTGGGAGTGCTGTCTGAGAGGTAGCCGCCATCTACATAGAGGATCTGTCCGGTCATATAACGAGAGGCTTCGGAGGCCAGGAAGACGGCTACTGTGCCAATGTCGCGGGTGTGGCCGCGGGCACCCCAGGGGATGCGTTTGCGGTAGGCTTCAACAATTTCGGGGCCGTGGATGCCGCCCAGGCCTTCTGAAGCAATGGCACCGGGGCCGATGGCGTTCACGTTGATTTTGTAGGGGGCCAGTTCTACGGCCAGGGAGCGGGTGAGCATGACCAGGGCTGCTTTGGAAGGCTGGTAGGCCGAGGCATCGAAGTGTGCAACCTCGGCCTGTACGGAGGAAATGTTGATGATTTTTCCGCCTTCTTTGCGTTCGATCATGTTTTTTGCCACGGCGCGGCAGCCGTAGAATGGGCCGTTGAGGTTTACGTTGAGGGTTTTCTGCCAGGCTTCGTCGGGGAGGTTGACAATGCCACCTTCGTGGGGAACGTAGGTGCCGGCGTTGTTGACGAGGATGTCGATCTTTCCGAAGGTGGAGAGGGTTTTGTCCACCATGGTATTGACCTGGGCGGAGTTGCTGACATCGGCGGGGAGGACAAGGGCTTTTTGACCCAGGGCTTCCACGCGCCGTGCGGTTTCTTCGGCGGACTGTTCGGTGAGGTCGTTGATTGCGATATGCGCGCCTTCCCGGGCCATTTCGATGGCAATGGCTTTTCCAATGCCGGAACCGGCGCCGGTGACGAGGGCGATCTTATTTTCAAGTTGCATGAAGA
>JAQCGA010000206.1 GCA_027619145.1 bacterium
CTCTTTCTTGGAGCGATCCAAGAAAGAGGGGAAAGAAGATCGCTCGCTCAACGCCGCGAGGGGCTTGATTTTGTTCGGAGAAAATCCTGGCTCAAGGCGTCTGGGTATCTCAGAGGCGTACACGAGGGCCTCTGAGATCCTTGCCGAGAGTTACCGGGTTCTTCAACGCTTTATTGCGGAGGTTGCAAGGTTGGTAAAAGCGGTTGAGATGTTGATTAATCTCCTGTCTATAGTTGATAGGTGTGATTCTGGACGGTGATTTCGGTCTCGGATTTTCCGGTGTTGATTAGAGGTTGTTCATCTCCCGTGCAGAAGACCCACCAGATGATCGGGGCTTTGGGGTCTGCCTGGGCACAAAGGCTGAGGTGGCCGCGGGACCCTGAGATGCGGTCTACGTTTGCATCGGTGAGTTCGGTTTGTGGGGAGGTGATCCAGAGTGTGACGTCCGGGTGGTAGATGTGGGCCCATCCATCCTGTACCCACCATGCGGCATCGGGGTTCCCATGCCAGACGTAAGAGAGGGTTTCGATGCCGCTACCGGCGATGCGGTCTGCAACGACGACGGTGTTGTTCCCGGAGAGCCAGACGGTACGTGAGACGGATTTGAGGTTGAGGTCTTTGGGGTAACAGGGTGTGAGGTCGATGTCCATGCGGCAGGTGTTGTTGCCGAGGTTGTGCAGGGACGAGGAACGTTTGGGGAGTTTTTCTTCCTGGGCTTTTCCATTGATGACCGGGGCGTTGTGGGCGGTTGCGCCGAGGGTGAATACGCGTTCTTGTTTTTTCAGGTACTGCTGGTACCCAGGATCGCTGATGAGCCACTTCCCACGGGTGCCAATGACGAGGGTACCGTTGTCTTTTTGTACGTGGCTCATTGGAGAACTGGTGGCGGACATGGCTACCGCCAGGTCTTCTGGTTGCCAGCCGCTGCGGAGGGTGAGTGCGTAGTGTGCGTCCGTTGCACCGGCCGGATCGGGTTCGCCGGCGAGATCGTTTGCAACGGGCCGGAGTGCGGCAAGAGCATCTGCGCGGAGCCAGTCGGTGCGAACGCGGTTCAGGTACCAGGCGAGACGAGGGCTGGGTGCCATGCGGTAGAATTTTGCGTGGGCGCACATGTGGAAAGGCATTTCTTTGGGTTCCACGTCGCTCATTTCGGCTACGAGGGAGATGTCTCCGGGGGTGGAAAGGTGGATGGATTCGTCGAGGAGATCGTCGAAGCGGGGGTGATTCAGGATGGGGGAACGGTCTGGTTCGGGGAGCATGCGGAGCCAGACGGCGGCGAAGTCCATGATGTAGCCGTCGTAGCCGACGCCTTCGGAGTGGCCTTCGGCGCGGAGGTCCAGGATGGCTCCGAGGACGGCGTGGAGGCGCTGGTTGAGAACCGGGGCCGCCGGGTGTGAGAGCGTGTCTGCTGCAAGGGCGAGGGCGACGGTTCCGATGAAGGGAATGTTGTGGAGGACGTTGTGGGGTTCGTCCAGGGCGAGGATATCTTCTTTGGATTCAAAGGCACCGTGTTTTTCATCGGACAGCGGAAGGGTGTCTTCGATGTGGCGTGCGAATGCGTTCTGGATGTCTGAACGGGTCTGCTGAGGGAGCCAGTCCCAGTCCACGTATGCGGACCAGAGTGTGCGGATGGCGTGGCCGGAGCTGAGGTCGGGCATGTTGTGCTGGCGGTACCCGGGCCAGGCGGCGAGGCCATTCAGGTCTCGAATGACGAGTTCGCGTGCGGTTCCATCGTTAAACCAGGCGGCGGCCCAACCCAGGCTTCCAATGCGTTCTTCCAGGTCCCAGGTCATCCAGGTGGCCCAGGGGTAGGTAATGCCGGGCATGGGCATTGAAGGAAGGTAGAGTTCGCGGATGGGAAGGGGATAGGCAACTTTTCTGCGTACACGGTAGTAGTTGGCAATGAGGTGGGTTTGCGGGAGATACTGGTCTGCGCGACGCCGGATTTCGGATTCGATGTCTGAGGGTTTCATGTAGCCTCCAAAGGTAATTTATGATGCAAAAGAGGTTCGACGGCCCAATATAGTGCGGCTGTTGGCGGGCGTCAACCGGTAAGTCATGGGTTGGAAAGTAGGTAGGTGTGTGTATAAAAGTGTCTCTGTGACCTTCATTTTGGGCAAAAAAACGGCCAGGCGTTACCTTACCCTGGCCGTGTTGAGAAATATAGAGTGTAGATCAGGATTGTGGGAAGGTCTGGAGGTCTGGCTTGTGGTTGATGAGGCCGAGTTCGAAGGCGTACGCATAGTATTGACGAAGGCCCTGTAGCGCGGCTTCATCCAGGTCGTGGAGGGTGTTGTGGGTGAGGTATTCTGCGTAGAATTCAGTGGGGAAGCGGTGCGTTTTTGCGTACTGTTCGGCAATTTGGGGAATGTTGAGGCGGCCGAGGTTTTTTGCGTCGATTAATATTTGGGTTTCTTCGGGCGGAAGCGAATCTTTGCGGCCGGTCCAGCATGCATATACAAAGGGTAATCCGGTCCATTCTGTCCAGGCCTGGCCCAGGTCCAGGATGCGGTAGTGGTCGAGGTCCAGGTCCAGGGCGGGGTCCCCAATGAGCAGTGCGGCATCGGCGTTTTCGAGGAGTTGTTCGGGATTTGGTGGACAGGGGAATGTTTCGGGTGTGCAGTTGTAGCGATTTTTCAGGAGGATGCGACACAGGGCGGCAGAAGTTCGAGAGCTGGTGTCCAGGGCGAGGGTGCGGATGTCTTCCGGGTCTTTGTTGAGTAGGAGAAAAACGCTGCGTACTGGGCCGGAAGAAGCGATGCCTACGCCGGGTACGATGTGGTAAGGTTCTGGTCCGCGGGCGATTTCGATGGACGGGATGATGGCCACGTCGAGCAAGCCATCGTGCAACTTTTGAGCACAGCGAGAGGGAACATCGTAGCGCATGTCGAAGTTGTGTGCGAGCTGTCCAGATTCAAGTGGCTGTACCAGCGGATGGGTGTTCAGAAACGAGATGACGCCGAGGCGGGTGGGCATGCGTGGGCTTTCAGTTCAGGATGTTGTAGCGGGTGTTACGCCGTACGGGTTCGTAGTTGGCATCGCGGATGAGGCGCTGGATGGTGGGCAAGGTCATTTCGCTGGTGTGACTGGTTCCAGCGGCGCTGACAACGTTTTCTTCCATCATGGTGCTACCGAAGTCGTTGACGCCATAGCGGAGGCTTACCTGGGCAATGCGTGCGCCTTGTGTGACCCAGGAGGCCTGGAAACTGGGTACGTTGTCCAGGAATACACGGGCTACCGCAATGGTGCGGAGGTAGTCGTAGCCGGTGGCTTTCCAGCCGCCCCAGCGGGCGTTGTCTGCGCCAAGGGCGGTGTCGTCTGGCTGGAAATTCCAGGCGATGAATGCGGTGAGGCCGCCGGTTTCGTCCTGAAGGTCGCGAATGAGTCTGAGGTGTTCGATGCGTTGTTCGATGGTTTCTACGTGGCCGTACATCATGGTTGCGGTGGTGTGCATGCCCAGGGTGTGGGCAATGCGGTGGACTTCCAGCCATTCGTGAACGCGGTCTTTGCGGAAGCCGATGATGTCGCGCACTTCGTCCGAGAGGATTTCTGCACCGGCACCGGGAATAGATTCTAACCCGGATTTGTGCAGGCGACGGATGCAATCTTCCAGGGACAGGCGCGAGATGTGTGCGATGTAGATGATTTCTGTGGCGGAGAGGCAGTGCTGGTGGATAGAAGGGTAGCGTTCCCGGATGCTGGAGAAGAGGTCTTCGTAATATTCGATGCGGAGCTTGGGGTTGAGGCCGCCCTGCATGAGGATTTCGTTGGAACCGGGCGCATCTCCACCTGCGGTGACGAGTTCGTCTATTTTTTTGAAGATTTCTTCTTTGGGCAATACGTAACCTTCACCGGAGCCGGGCGGGCGATAGAAGGCGCAGAAGTCGCAGCGAACCCAGCAGACGTTGGTGTAGTTGATGTTGCGGCCAATGTTGTAGGTGACGATGTCTTCCGGGTGTTTTTTGCGGCGGACGTGGTCGGCCAGCATTCCAATTTCGGGAATGTTGGGGTGGGCCATGAGGCGGAGGGCATCGTCGGTGGTGATGCGTTTTCCGGCGTAGACTTTATCGGAAATGTCGGTAATCATATATATACCCTGCGGAATGACTTTAAGATGCTTCGCGAGATGGATACCAGAGGTTCGCGAGTTGGATTTCCAGGCCGGGGAAAAGACCGGGGTGGAACACGTTGTTCCCTGCGTGGGAACCGATGAGACACGGTGGATCTGATGCGAGACCGAAGGCTTCCAGCGTTTGGATTTCGGCGTTCAGGATCCAGTAGTGTTACACCGAATCAGGATAGAACGGGCAGTTCATCCGGAATGCTCACGGGTTCTTCTTCGACGATTTCACGTTCGGTTGAGATGACTTCGTAGAGGTTGTCGCGCTCGACCGGGTCGCGCCCGGCTTCGATGATGCGGTCCACGAGTTGTTTCCGGGTGAGTACCTGGCGGGGTTCTTCGTAGGTGCGACGGGTAATTTCGTATTCCTGGATGGTGCCGTCCACGTCGTCTGCACCGTACCAGAGGGCCACCTGGGAAATTTCGATGGTATTCATGATCCAGAAGGTTTTGATGTGCGGGAAGTTGTCCAGCATGAGTCGGCCGACGGCGATTTCTCGCAGGTCTGCCTGGCCGGTGGGGCCGGGAAGATGTTCCAATTCGGTGCGCTCGGGGTGAAAGGAGAGCGGGATGTAGGTGAGGAAGCCGTTGGTTTCATCCTGGAGTTCGCGCAGGCTGAGCAGGTGTTCGATTTTTTCGTTGGGGTTTTCGATGTGGCCGTAGAGCATGGTGGCGTTGGAGTGCATGCCCACTTCGTGTGCGGTGCGGGCCACTTCCATCCATTCGTCCGAGTCTGCTTTGGTCCAGAATAAGTCGCCGCGAACCCGATCGCTGAAGACTTCCGCGCCGCCGCCGGGAATAGAGGAAACGCCGGCTTCTTTGAGTTCGAGCATGACGTCACGCAGGGGTTTTTTTGCCGCACGGGCAATCTGTACCCATTCGATGGCGGTGAAGGCTTTGACGGCTACGTCCGGGCGAAGTTCTTTGACGGCTTTTACGATGTCCAGATAATAGGAGTAAGGGAGTTTGGGGTTGATGCCAGCTACCATGTGGATTTCTGTAATGGGGATGTGGAGGTAGCGTTTGACGCGCTCCTGTACGTCTTCGGGCCAGAGGACGTATCCTCGATCGTCTTTGGGGGCCACGTAGAAGGAACAGAATTTACAGAGTTTGTTGCAGACGTTGGTGTAGTTGATGTGCTGGTTGCGCACGTACCAGGCCACGTTGCCACACATCCGTTCGCGGACGATGTTGGCCAGGTACCCAACAGAGTTGAGGTCCGGGGTTTCGTAAAGTAGCAGACCTTCTTCAGCAGAGAGGCGTTCTCCGGCCTGGACTTTGTCGTATATGTTGTGGAGTTCTTTGGGGATGTGGTGTTTCACAAAAGGCTCCTTTGAAGCATGCAGAAAAGATTCGTATGAGCAGCGAAGCACACGTTCAACAATCCATCTGGTTATACTGTATTAGCGACCCAACTCGGGGACGGATAAGCCGCGGCAGATCTTCCTAGCCAGGATATCTGCGATTTCGACATGTCGTGGAACGGCTTCAAGGTTTCCGGTTTGGGAATTCACCCATAATGAATGCGCGCGGCCTTCTCGTTTGAGTATGCAGCCAGGGCGCCGCAAATGTCGCAACAGGGCACCCCGTTTCATTCGATGGTAATGGTGCCACGGACTGCTGTTTCCGGGATTCCACGAAGCCCGTCTTCCCGTCGATCTTCCAGGATCAGAGCAATCGCCTCTTTGAGGTTGTCCAGGGCTTGCACCGCTGTGTGCCCCTGACCATTTGCACCCGGAATTTCAGGCGAATAGGCGATATACCACTCTCCGTCCTTCTCTATGACGGAGGTGAATTCATTCTTCATTTGGTCCATCTCCTTCATTCAGGTGGACACATGCGTTCGCGGACGATGTTGGCCAAATACCCAACGGCGTTGAGGTCCGGAGTTTGGTAGAGCAACAGACCATCTTCGGCGGAGAGGCGTTTTCCGGCCTGGACTTTGTCGTATATGTTGTGGAGTTCCTGGGGGATGTGGAGTTTCACAAAAAGCTCCTTTGGATTCTCTGACTAAGATTGGACGACAGGGGTTTACAACAACGCTCGAAATTCTTCCTCAGACAGCCCGGCGTCACGCGCAATACCGCCCATCGTGTAGGCATTGACCGGATTGTGTCGCGGAATCGTTAGAATGCGCACACCGTCACTCATGACAATATGCTTACCCTGTCGAACGACATCAAAACCGGCCTTTCGGAGTGCTCGAACGGCATTCTGATGATTGATGCCCGGTATTTTCGGCACGCTCAGCCTGCGACTTCGATTTCACGTATAACCGCACCTTTGAGCAATTCATCGCGAGCGGCTAAATACTCCCGGATTGCATCCTGAATATTCTCCAGAGCTTCTTCTTCTGTTGTTCCCTGGGACCAGCAACCCGGAAGTCCCGGCACGGAGATGCTAAAACCTTCTTCTGTTTCCTGAATGGCAATTTTGTATTTCATTTGATTTTCTCCTGTTCTCGCCCCTGAACCATTTAAAGATAGAAGCTTGCATCGTATCTCCGGAAGCTGTGTTCAGTTCTGGCTGAGCATTTCACGGGCGTGCTGGAGCGTGAGTTGGGAGATTTTTTCGCCGCCCATTAAACGCGCCAATTCTTCTGCACGGGCTTCGATGTCCAGTTGTTGAACGTGGGTGAGGGTTCGGCCCTTCTGGACGTCTTTTCTTACGGAGAAATGTCGGTCCGCCATTTTTGCAATTTGTGGCAGGTGGGTGATGGAAATGGCCTGGTAGGTTCGCGGCAGGTCTTTTAATTTTTTGCCTACGACTTCTGCGATGCGTCCGGAAATGCCAATGTCGATTTCGTCGAAGATGAGGACCTGGACCGAATCCGTGCGGGCAAGGACTGTTTTCATGGCGAGCATAATGCGGGAAATTTCGCCGCCGGAAGCAACTTTGACCAGGGGGTGGATGGCCTCTCCGGGGTTGGTGGAGATGTGAAATTCCGCGTGGTCCATTCCTCTGGGACCAGCTTCGTA
>JAQCGA010000207.1 GCA_027619145.1 bacterium
ATACCTGTATTTCCGCTGGTAGGCTCCACAATGGTCATTCCAGGCTGGAGCCGCCCGTCCACCTCAGCCGCTTCCACCATGGCCAAGGCCGTGCGGTCTTTTACGCTCCCAGCCGGATTAAAAGCCTCCAGCTTCGCCCAGACCTCTGCCCTCCCCGGTTGCACCACCCGATTCAACCGCACGACGGGCGTTGCACCGATCAGATCCAGTATATTTTTTCCTTTTTTCAATCCGCTCATAATTCATCAAATCCTGAAGACGATATGCTCGTGCCGAGCCTGGTGGCGACGGCAGAGATCTCCAAATGTAATGGAAGAAAGCACCCCCTCAATCGCGGACTGCACATCTTCCCATACCTCTCGGAACACGTCTGGTTTGTCCGCATCTTCTTTCTGATTTTCTCGATCTCCCAGCAAATCCACCGGACCTTCCAAAATAGCCAGCACATCGCCAACCGTTACATCATCGGGGCGCTTGACTAAGGCGTGGCCTCCTTTGGGCCCACGAACGCTACGCACCAGTCCTGCCTTCCGGAGCTGATTCAACAACTGGACCAGATAAGACTCGGGAACTTTCTGCCGTGCCGCAATATCTGCGCTTTGTTCCACGCCCTGACCATAATGCAACGCCAGGTCCAGAACTGCGCGCAGCCCATAGTTTCCTTTGGCAGAAATATGCATGGTTCCCTCAATGTCCAACTGGGCGTCCGAAGGATCAGCAAAGAAACATCGCATGCCCCTGCGCCCAAATCATTTACGACACAATTTCTCCTGCAAAGGCTCAGCAGCCACCTGCAATTGCCGGAACAATGGTAATGCTGTCGCCATCTGTCACAGGGGTGTCAGTTCCATCCAGAAACCGAATGTCTTCTTCGTTGACATATACATTTACAAACCGCCTCAATTCACCGGTTTCTTTGTCAACCAGGTGCTCTTTGATGCCCGGGTGTTGTGCTTCTACATTGTCAATCGCTTCACCCACGGTTGCACCACTGGCTTCTACATCTGCCTGGTCACCCGTGAACCGCCGCAAAGGAGTGGGAATACGAACTGTCAAGCTCATCGTCGAACGTCTCCTTTCAAAATACTGGCCAGATTCTCGGCCACCGAATAAAGAAAAAAATAACGTAAAACCAATTCCCGTTCATTCACCTCGCCACGCCGCCGTAGCCTCCAGCCGATCTCTGAGTTGGCCGAAATCTCCGGCTCCGTCCCCTACACCTTCAGGAATCCGCCGGCGAACCTGCCCAGGGTACTCACTCAAGGCCTCCAGCGTTCCATTCCCCAGCGCTTCGCCTGCAAAGCGCCCGGCTTCTTCTCCACTCACCACAGCAGCGGCAATGCCCGAACCATTGAACGGATCGGCCAAGCCGCCGGCGGCTCCCGCCAGCAACACCCTGCCAACCTGCGTAGATGCCAGCGGGCCGTTCACCGGCACAGGACCGCCAGTACAACTCAGAATTCCGTCTGCATACACACGCCCATCAGCAACAAAACGGCGCAGAAACCGGTCCAGGTACACCTTTAGAAATCGAGCCCGATCCCGGGGCAACCCAACGCCAATCCGTGCCGTACGCCCGCAAGGCACAAACCAGCCACAACCTTCCACATTCTCCACCGGATGGTGGAATTCGGACCATGTCTCATGGCCGCGCAACCCCACCTCGTACTGCATGGTAGCCAGAAACCGGCAGTTGGCCTGTCCAATGGACCGCCCGATGATCGAACCTGGCCCGTCTGCTCCCAGCACAACTTCTGCCTCTAGCTCCGCTTCCAGACCATTCCGACGCAATACCAGACGCCCCCCACTCCGGTGCAACACCAGCGCATTGGCTAAATCTGCGCCTGCTTCCAGTGCCTGAATGGCCAGAGTTTTGTCAAACCGGGTGCGATCCAAAATAAATCCCGGGGCACGGACCTCTGCAATATTGCGAGGCGTAACCAGCCGGATACCGTCCACTTCTTGCAACACGGCACCATCGTCAAACGCTGTACGAGCCCGCAACCATTGGGGAACATATCCGCCGCACCGGGGTGGCATTCCCACAGACCGCCGCCGATCCACAATCATCACATGCAGACCGCGTGCGGCGGCAACCTTTGCGGCCGTTGCGCCTGCAGGCCCACACCCAACCACAATCAGGTCGAACCGGTCCAGGCCTCAGCCCTCGATTTCTAGAGGCATTTCCACAAAAGCCCCCGCATCTCTATCCCAGTGAAAACCCTTTTCTCCACGCATTTCCCCATTTACAACCGACACCACAATATAAACAACACCAGGGTAGGCTGGCTCGTCCATAAACATGGCGGCCCTGTGGTCTTCCTCCGAAAAATACGCGTCGCAGTCGATGTGCGAATGATAAAACGCCATCAGGCGCCCACCCACCTTTTCTGTTTGGCTCACAATCCGGTGGACCTGCAAATCATCCATTCGGTAGGCTTCTCTCGAAGTGCGCGGATGAGTTTGGGGATCTTTTTCATGCAGTTTGTCCTGGATATTCTCGCACGGATGTACCTGAAACTGTCCCGAATCATCCTCCGCAACAATTCCGCAACACTCCGCCGGATCCTCCTGCCGGGCATGGACTGCAATCTCTTCCCAGGTCTGCCGATCCAAACGCAAGACGCCACCTCCCTCTCAAGACACTTTCTCGTGTTCCAACCGCCACAGCGGCGTACTCATGTATTTTTCTCCGCTATCCGGAAAAACCGTCACGACAACCCCCTTGCCGGCCGCTTCGGCCACACGCACCGCACCGGCCAGGGCCGCCCCGCAAGACTGACCTGTCAGAATTCCCAGCTTCAGTGTCAATTGACGCACCATGGTATAGGCATCTTCCGTATCCACCTGAATCTTTTCATCCCACACGGAAGGATCGTAAATTCCGGGCACAATGGAGACGTCCATATTTTTTAAACCTTCAATCCCGTGAAATCCAGGCGGTTCCACAGCAACCACCTGAATATTCGGGTTCAATTCCTTCAAACGCCGGGCGGTTCCAACCAGCGTACCGCTGGTTCCCAGGGTAGCAACAAAATGCGTAATCCGTCCCTGAGTCTGCTCCCAAATCTCCGGAGCCGTGTGCAAATAATGCGCCCTGGGATTGGACGGATTATTGTACTGGTCTGGCTTATAGTACCGCTCTGGATTGGCAGCCAGGATCTCCCGGCATTTTACAATAGCACCATCCGACCCTTCAAGCGGGTCACTCAGGATCAGGCTGGCACCAAAAGCCTGGATCACGTGGCGGCGTTCCACACTTACACTTGCCGGCATCACCAGCTCCACTCGGTACCCCAGCGCCGCACCAATCATGGCATAAGCAATGCCCGTATTTCCTGAAGTCGAGTCCAGAATCACCTTATCTGGTGTCAGCACCCCAGAAGCCTCGGCATCCCGAATCATCTGTAGCGCAGGTCTGTCTTTCACTGATCCGCCAGGATTAAACATTTCCATCTTGGCGTAAAGTTCAACCCCGTTCAAATGATCCGCAAACTTCCGAATGCGAAGCAAAGGAGTATTCCCAATTTCGTCAAGAATCGATGCCCGAATTCCGGGGGCAACATCTGCCTGGTGCATGGAAACCGCTTTCCTGTACAGACATTTTCTAACAGAAACTTTTAAAATCCCAATCGCCCCATCCACCGCAACCGCCTACAAAAACGGCCCCTTCAAAGGGACCGCATTTGTTTTACAAAATATATATTCATGACTGATTTTGTCAAGAATAAAGAAAATGCCTGAATTCTCAGTAATTCTCTGATCGGCATCGAGAAATTCTCAGACTTCAATCCGAAGGAACAGCCGAATCTGATTCAGAAACTGAGTCTTCTACTCGAACGAAAGACGTGTGGATGCCACACTCGGTTTTCGCCGTACCGGCCCAGCGCCCGTCGCGCTCATTCGAACCGGACACTGCCTGCGTGCACGGCCAGCACCCAATGCTGGCATAGCCCTGATCCAGCAACGGATTGTAGGGCACTTCGTGTTCCAGAATATAATCCCACACCTGCTTTCGGGTCCAGTTCGCAAGTGGATTGGCTTTCACAATCATCCGCCCGTCATCGAACCAGTACGACTCCAGCGGTTGTACGTCCTTGCGCGTTTCAGACTGGTCTCGCCGCAAGCTGGCAATCCACCCATCCAGTTGCGCCAGCTTCCGTCGCAGCGGTTCCACTTTTCGCATCGCGCAGCAACGGTCCGGATCGCGGCCATACAGGGCTTCGCCATAGTGCCGATTTTGTTCTGAAACGCTCTGCTCCGGATGGATCACTTCAATCGTGAAACCGTAATGCGCTTCTACGCGCGCCTTCAACTCCAGGGTTTCAGGAAACAGATATCCGGTATCAATCGTAAAAATAGCCATGTCTGGAACCTGCTTCCGGGCAATATCCAGAAGCACCATCCCACTGGAACCAAATGCGGTACTCATGGCAACTCGAGAGCCCATGGTGTCCCACGCCCAGCGCAGCACCTGACCGGGCGGTGCATTTTCAAACTCTTTCGAAAGCCTGTCAATCTCTGAGCGATCTGGTGTCAAAGTCCCGCTCCTTAGCGTATTTGAACCAAGTTTGAAATAAGCCCATTGTCAAAATAAAATTTATGATAAACTTGAGTAAGAATATACACAATAGAGGGATACCTGTCAAGTTCCGGCCGGGAAGAACAGGGCGGCAGGAGACCCTCTGGAGAGCATAAATGGAGATTATAATCAGCTTGACATTTAAAAACGGATGTTATAAGTTAGAATACTTATCAATACCCTGCGAAATGTCGCTGATCCGCCCTAAAAAAAAGGCCCGATGCAGTAGCGATCAGGGTCATTCTTTTTGTTGCTTCAAAGACATTTCAATAGAATCTGGCAGGGAAATGAAAAATGAGCCCGGAAGGATTTGAACCTTCGACCAACGGCTTAAAAGGCCGCTGCTCTACCGCTGAGCTACGGGCCCATCCCAGAGTTCTCAACCAGGGCGCAGACATAGCACCTTTCGTTGGGAGAAGGTCTAATATAGAAGTTCAGTTCTCCCCTGTCAAGAAAAAGGGATAACCAAATGATGCGCAAACGTGGTAAACACCGGGTAATCAAATGGTTGCTGTGGGTATTCGGTGGCCTGAGTCTCGTCATCCTCGTCCTTGCTCTGATCAAAATCGACGACGTGGTCATGGCACAGGGCATTGTAGAACCCGGCCAGAAGGTCTACATCGATTCTCCGCTCAAGCGAGTCATTCAGAAAATTTACGTTGATTCAGGAGATCCCGTAAAAACCGGCCAGCCACTTGTACAACTCTACGACGGAGACCTGCGCGCAGCCGTTGCATCCTCAGAAAAAGAAGTGCAACGAGCCGAAGCCAACCTGGAATATGCCCGCGCACACCTGGCTCTGCTAAAAGAAAAACCCAACAAAGAAGAACTCAAAATTGCAGAATCGCAGCTAGAGCAGGCCAAAATTGCCCTGACTGCACGCGAACAGGAACTTGCCCGTGCCAAACACCTCTACCTGGGCGAACGCCTGTGGAGCGTGGAAGACATGGAACGGGCAAGAACCAACTTCGAACTCTCGCAGACCAATCTAAAAGTTGCAAAAGAAACCCTGAATCTGGTCCGGCGCGGAGCTTCCCCTGCCGAACTTCGCCAGGCCGAAGCCGAAGTTCAGCAGACAGAGGCAGCCCTGGAAAAAGCCCGGAATACCCTGATCGCAGACCGGGAGAACCTGGCGCTGGCTACCATGGTGTCTCCTCTAGATGGCAAGGTGGCCCGCCGCGACCTGCATCCAGGTATGCTTGCCGACCAGGGACAGATCGTTCTCATCATCGCCGGCAGCCGGGAAGGTGACGTAATAGACGCCTGGGTTCCCGAAACCAATGCCTGGAAAATTCGTCTGGGGCACCCGGTCGAAATTCTCAGCAATCTCTTTTCAGACCGCGAAGAATACCTGGCCTACGGCGAAGTCGCCAGGTTTCATGGGTACGCTGTCCACAGCGGAGGCACGCGCACCTTCGAACTGGATGTGGATATCAAAGAAACACCGATCCCACTGAAATACGGGTCCACAGCCGACCTCCGCATCATTGTGGGCCGCCGCAGTATTCTCAAAATCCTTCTGGGTATCGAAGACCGCAACGTGGTCCAGTCCAGCCGCAACCAGAGCCTCAATCCGGTTTTCGAAGGCCGGACGAAAACCCCGCAGCCGAACGCAGCCGGAGGGGACACCGCAGGACAGTAACCCGCTACAAGATCTTTAACATTTTACCGAACGAGGAAGAACATGGCGAAACAGAAAACTCCCAAACGCTCCCGATCTACTAAATATGTCTATTTCTTTGGAGACGGCAAAGCCGACGGCGCTGGCGAGATGCGCAACCTCTTAGGCGGAAAAGGAGCCAACCTGGGCGAAATGTCCAAAATCGGCGTTCCGGTTCCGGCAGGGTTCACCATCACCACGGAAGTGTGTACCTATTATTACGATCACGGCAAGAAGTACCCGGCCGAACTCGAAAAACAGGTTCTGGCCAATGTCAAGAAGGTGGAAAAAGTCATGGGGGGCCGGTTTGGCGATGCCAAGAACCCCCTTCTTCTCTCGGTCCGTTCCGGAGCTCGGGTTTCCATGCCTGGAATGATGGAAACCATCCTCAACCTGGGCCTGAACGACAAAATTGCCGCCGGGCTCATCCAGAAATCTGGCAACGAGCGTTTTGTATGGGATGCGTACCGTCGCTTCATTCAGGCCTATGGAGACGTGGTCATGGGCGTGCAGCCCGAAGGCCGCGAACACGACCCGTTTGAAGTGGCCATTGAAGCAATCAAAGAAAAACGAGGCGTCCACCTGGACACAGAGCTTACAGCCGAAGACCTCCAGGGACTCGTGGGCACATTCAAAAGCATTGTAAAAAAACGCACCGGTAAGAATTTTCCGGATGACCCCCTGGAACAACTCTGGGGCGGTATTGGTGCCGTCTTCAGTTCCTGGAACGGCAACCGGGCCGTAGTATACCGCAACATCAACAGCATCCCGCACAACTGGGGTACAGCCGTCAACGTGCAATCGATGGTCTATGGCAACATGGG
>JAQCGA010000208.1 GCA_027619145.1 bacterium
TTTGTGGCAAAAGATTTGCCTCCCGCTGGATATGCCACATATTACCTGGTTCCGCATGTTCCAGAGGCATCTCAGTTGATGAATATTCAGGCACCGGGGATGATGGTACCGGAGTTTCCGGAACCGGAGTTCGTGCTGGAGGATGTTGAAGATCGGATTTCTGAGCCGTACCGAGGGGTGCGTGTGGGGCGGCGGTTTCAAACGGCGGCGTTGGATGTGGAGGTAGATGAGGTTACGGGACGGGTTACGGTGCGGAACAGACGTCTGAATCGTGTCCTGGCAGAAGGGATTCATCTGGTCGGTTTGGAAGAGTCGATGCGTGCAGGTCCGGATGCATACGCGTATACCGGGCGGCAATTCGAGATGTCTGTGGATCGGGTAGATCTGGAAGAAAGCGGCGAAGTTCGGGCCACTCTACGCCTGGACGGGCATTTGCTTTCTTCTCCTTTTCAGATCCGGTATCGGTTTTACGGTGCGCTGGACCGGATGGATGTAGAGGTAGATCTAGATTGGCGAGATGAAAAGCCGGTGCGGGTGCAAATGGTGTTTCAGATGGGTGAAGGGATGGTGCACTACGGCGTGCCTTACGGTTTCGAGGCGTACGATGCGTCTCAGGCGGAGGGGCAAACGCAGCGAGTATGCCAGGGGTGGGTGGCTGTGGACGTTGGAGAGGGCGGGTGCGTGCTGGCGGGAAACCGGCGTTCGTTCGAGTTTAAAAACGGTGAGGTGAGGAGCGATATTTTGCGTTCGTGTCTGGACCCTGCTTCGTATTCGTACAAGCGGATCTGGCGTTCTTACCCGGATGTCCTCTCTTGCCGGTATTCACTTCGCGGGTACGATGGAAGCCTCAAGGAGGGTCTTGCACACCAGGACGGATGGGCATTGAACCAGCCGTTCCAAGCGCACGTGGTCTACGATCGGGAAGCCCGCAAGCCGTTGCCCGATCGGATGAGCTTTGTCCGACTGGAAGGCAAGGGGTTGGTGACGACGGCGCTTAAGGCTGCGGAGGACGGTCGGGGCTATGTGGTACGGGCGTATGAGGCCCTTGGGCAGTCCTGTACCGCGCGGCTGGAGACGTTTGGAGAAGTCTTGCAATTTGCGCAGGAGGTCGATCTTTTAGAGCACCCTAGGGGAGAAGTGGACCCCAGTTCCATTGTTTTTGCGCCGTTCGAAATCAAGACTCTTCGGTTTGAGCTGGAGAAGGCACAATGAAGGGAAAAGGAACGTCCAGGTTCCTCTCCCTTGGTCGCTTGCTTGAACGAGCGGAAATTCCTCGCAGGTCGGTGGGGCTTTTCTGGCTGGGGGGGCATTCGCTGGCATTTAAGAGTTCCGCTTCGTGTGTGTACGTGATCGACCCGGCATTTCCTGACGAGGAGCATTCTGGTCCTGTGGGCGCAATTGACGTTCGGCCGGATCTTGTTCTGTGTTCTTTGAAAGCCCCGGCACAACTGGATCTGTCCACGTTGTCTCACCTGGCGTCCGCTTATCCGCAGGCACAATTTGTAGCCGGTGGTGAGACGCGGGACTGGATGATTGGCCGGAAGTGGCTCGATGTGCCGGATGATGTGCCGGTGAATCCGTCCCGGGTTCACACCCTGGACCCAGATCGTGTTCTGGACGTGCGTAATCTGGCGCTGAGAGATCAGGTAAAGGTACGGGTGTTATCTGGTGCCGATGCGGTACCCGATGGCCCCTGGAATCTATTGTTCCATTTTGAAGGGATCCAGGTCTGTCTGATGCGCGATACCTCGGACCTGGAGCAGGTAGAAAAAGCGCGGGAACTGATCCGGCATCGGGTGGATGTGCTGTTCTGGCCGCTGGATGGTGGAGATGTGGAGGAGCATCGAAAGGGGGTTGCGTTGTTCGAACCCCGGTATGTGATTCCGATTGGGTATGACCGAATTGCGGATGGGCGCTCCCGTGTTCGAGCATTTAGAGACGCGGTTTCAGATGTGCCGGGTGCGAAGGTATATATGTTTCCAGATGATTATATGGAAGGACTGGTTTATTCCAGGATTATGAGCCGGAGAAGACGTTAGATAGGAAACAGGTGGAAGAAGAGGGGTCTGCCAGGGACATTAGATCAGGAGGTCAAGATGGCACAGATGACGGTTCCGGTCCGGTACTATAAAGATTTTCCAGGCGGGTACGACTATGGGTACGAAGAACTTTCGCTTCCACTTTCAGAGTGCGCATTTTTGGTGGTGGATGTAGACGGGGGATATTCGTTTCAAGGGAAGGATGCGGTACATCCCACGACGGAGAAGTTCATTGCACCGGCGCTGGCGGCGGCCCGGAAGGTGGGGATGAAGGTGGCGTACGTGCACAATGATTTGCGGCTGGTGGCGGACCCGGGCAATATGGCGGGTGAGTTCTGGAGCAAGACGAAGCATGCCAAAGGGGACCATCTGGAGTCCTGGACCAAGAGCCGGGATTTCAAACCCGTGTATGCGGACTGTGTTGCGCCTCGGGAAGGAGAGCCCAATTTCCCCAAGTGGATGTGGAGCGGTTTTCGGGATACATTTCTGGATCAGCGGTTGCGGTGCTGGGGGACAAAGACGTTGTTTGTGGTGGGGTACAGTCGGCGGGCCTGTTTGCATTATACCTGTGCGGAGGCTGTGGGACATAACTATCGGGTGATTCTACTCAGAGATTGTTCAAATCCACCCGGGGAAATTGAAATGCCTGATACGCTGGATGACTCTTTGCCCGAGGGCGGGTGGGTGAACCGGATGATGCTGCGGCAGTTTGAGCATCTGATTGGGTACACGACCACGGCCGCCGAGTTCATGGAGACCTGTAAGAATCTGGAGGGTGCGGCGTGAAGATTCGGGATATTGATACAATTTTGATTCACTCGCCTGGCCGGAAATGGACGATTGTGCGGGTGCATACGGACGATGGATTGGTGGGACTTGGAGAAGCAACTTATTCCAAGAAGGAGCCGGTGGTTGCTGCGGCTGTGGAACATATGAAGCAGGAGTTGATTGGCGAGGATGCGTCTCGTATTGAATATTTGTGGCATAAGATTTACAGGATTTCTTCGTTGAGCGGGATCTGGCGGATGGTGGGACCGGTGTGGATGAGTGCGCTCAGTGGGATTGACCAGGCGTTGTGGGATCTCAAAGGAAAAGCGGCCGGGCTCCCGGTTGTGGAGTTGCTGGGTGGGAAGTTTCGAGACAGTGTGAGGGTGTACACGCATTTTTCGGGGTCTACGCCGGAAGAGGCTGCAAAGAGTGCAAAGCACTGGGCAGATCAGGGATATCGGGCACTGAAGACGGGGGCACGGTCCAGCGATGGGTACAGCTTTGATCCATATATGGAGGACGGGCGCCCGGAGGAAACGGCTGCGGTTTTTGCCGCAGCACGCGAAGCTGTGGGACCGGATGTGGACCTGCTGATTGATTGCCACGGGCGGTTTACGGTGGCCGCCGCGATTCGGCTGGCGCGGGCGCTGGAGCCGTACGGGCTATATTGTTTTGAAGATCCGGTTCCACCGGAAGATTTGAGTGCATACCCGAAGGTGCGGCGGGAGACTTCGATTCCTATTATGGGGAGCGAGCGGTTGAGTACGAAGTCACAGTTCCGGCAGTTGTTGGATCTGGATGGGATCGATATTGCACAGCCGGATCTGGTGTATTCGGGTGGGATTACCGAGGCACGAAAGATTGCGGCAATCGCAGATACGTTCCACGTACCCATTTCGTTCCACAATACGAAAGGTCCGATTGGCATCCTGGCCGCTGCTCACGTGGGCGCGTCGATTCCCAATGAAGCGCCGATGGAATTTGTTACGGGGATTTCCTGGCGGGACGATATTTTGACCGAGCCGCTGAAAGTGGAAGACGGTCGTCTGGTGTTGCCGAAGGGGCCTGGGCTGGGCGTGGAACTAAATATGGACGAGGTGGAGAAACGTCAGTGGCGTGCAGGAGATTCGTACTGATGATGGATTACCGGATACGCAATGTGAACCTGATTGATGGTACGGGCAGTCCGGGATATGTGGGAGATGTGGGGATTGAGGGGGAGATGATTGTGGCCGTGGGTGAAGTGGCAGGTTCTGCCCGGAAAGAGATCGATGGCACAGGGCTTACGGCCGCGCCTGGGTTGATTGACATTCACACGCATTCAGATTTTAGCCTGTTGATCGATGGCCGCGCGGAAAGTGCGGTGTACCAGGGCGTGACAACGCAAATCAATGGGAATTGCGGGATCTCTCCGTTTCCGGCAGGCGGCAACGGGGTGTACCTGGGGCCGTTTGAATCGGCACGGCTCCGCAAAGCCGTTGTGCCAGAGTGGACTTCCGCAGATGGATATTTTGGTGCGCTTGAGCGGCAGGGTATTGCGATTAACAGTGCCTTTTTTATCGGGCACGGCGCGGTACGGCAAACGGCAATGGGACAATCTACAGACGCGCCAAGCCAGGATCAAATGGCCCAAATGAAGGCGCTGGTTGTGCGACAGATGGAAGAGGGGGCATTGGGGTTGTCTACGGGGTTGACGTATGTACCGGGGAGTTATGCGAGTACGGAAGAAATTGTAGAACTGGCTTCGGCTACGGCACCGTATGGAGGGATTTACGCAACGCATATGCGCAATTATACGGCGTCCATTATGGAAGCGTTAGAAGAAGCCATTACGATTGGACGAGAAGCGGGGGTGGCTGTACACGCATCGCATATCACACCCTGTCCTCCGGCCACCGGGAGCGCCTCTCGGTTGCTGGAGCGGATGGATCGCGCTCAGGCCGAGGGCCAGGATGTAACGGCAGAGACAGAGTTCTATGCAACGGGGTCCACTTCGCTAAAATCGCTGTTGCCGCCCTGGGCGCTGGTGGGTGGAAACGAGGCGATGGTAGAGCGGCTACGAAAGCCGGAGATGCGGGAGCGCATGTGGTTTGAGATCCAGGAACGTGGCTCGGAACTGGGGGGAAGTACCAAGACGGTGCTGATGCAGATGGGGAAGTGGGAGAAGCTCTGGTTGGGCAACTGTGCGGTGAATTCAGCATTGACCGGAAAGACATTTGCCGAAATTGGACGGGCGCGCGGGGTAGACCCGTTTCTAGCCATTTGTGATATTCTGATCGAAGAAGGCGGGGCAGTGAGTTTTTATGGGGAAGATAAGAGCGAGGCAGATATAGATACGCTGGCGCAAGGGGCGCATTGTGGCGTGGGGTCCGATGGGCTGGCTCTGGCTATAGATGGGCCGCTTGCGGCAGAACGGGAGCACCCCCGATGTTATGGAGGGATGGGGTACCTGGTTCGTACGCTGGTGCGAGAACGAGGTGTTCTGTCTCTGGAGAGATTGATTCAGAAGGTTACGCAGTTTCCGGCTCAGCGGATGGGGTTGAAAGACCGGGGTGCACTGGTGGCAGGGAAGAAGGCAGACGTGATTCTGTTGGATGCGGATCGAATGACAGACCGGGCCACGTTGATGGAGCCCTGTGCATATTGCGAGGGCGTTTGGCAGGTGTTCGTGAACGGGACATCGGTGCTGGAGAACGGGCGCACGGTGGGTGCACTGCCGGGGCGGGTACTGCGGCATTCGATGAACTGACTTCAAAAGGGGGGCGTTCCATGGCGGAGAAACTCAGGATTGGTGTGATGGGCATGCCACACGACCATCTCTGGACGAACCTGAGGCAACTGGGCGAGCTGGCGGATGCAGAGCTGGTTGGCGGGGCAGAGCCGGACCAGGGATTGAGGAATCAGTTTGTGGAGAAGACGGGTTGCAACGCTGTGTATGAAGACTATGAGACGTTGCTGGACAAAGAGAAACCGGATGCGGTGTTCGGGTTCACTGCCACGGCCCATCACGCAGATGTCGTAGAACTATGTGCAGGGCAAGGTGTGCACGTGATGGTAGAGAAGCCCATGGCAGCTACCCTGGCCCAGGCAGACCGGATGTTGACGGCGGTGCGTAAGGCGGGGATCCGATTGATGGTGAATTGGCCTACGGCCTGGAATCGGGGTCTAAAAACGGCCTACCGGCTTACCCAGGAAGGCGAGATTGGGAAGGTCTGGCAGATCACGTGGCGGGGCGGGCACTGCGGGCCGGATGAATTGGGGTGCTCGAAAGATTTCTGCGGGTTTCTGTTCGATAAAGAGTTGAACGGTGCGGGTGCGTTTAATGACTATAGCGGCTACGGTGCGGGGATTTGTGTGCTGTTTCTGGGCAGCCCCCACCAGGTGGTGGGGATGGCGGGACGGTTGTTGAAGACGCATTTGCCCGTGGACGACAACGGGGCCATGTTGTTGCGTTATCCAAATGCGCTGTGTCGTCTGGAGATGACCTGGACCGAGGCTGTGCCGCATCAGCCTCCGCACGATATTGTGATTTATGGTACAGAAGGGACCATGGTATCTGGTAGAGAGAGTGTGCAGCTTTTTACCCGAAAGAACAAAGAAGGCACGAATGTGCCGTTGGATGAACTGCCCGAAGGGGAACGAAATGGGCCGGAGTATTTCGTGCGGTGTGTGCGTGCGGGAGTCGACTCTGTGGGGCTTACGAGCCCGGACATGTCCCGGGCGGCACAGGAGATTATGGAAGCAGGTCTGATTTCGGCCACCACCGGCATGGCGGTTTCGCTGCCGGTGGAAGATCATCTTTTCAGGGAGTAAAAAGTGACACGCTGGGTGCTGATCTGGATCTGGGTGCTGAGCGCCGGGATGGGTTTCGCGCAAGAAGCTGAAGTGGATTCCGCACGAGTAGATACGGCGTATGTGTTGCCGGATAGTCTGGCGGTGTTGCTTGTTGAGATTCCGCTGGATTCTACGCTGGCGCATATGGGCGATTCTCTCTTTGTGCCCGGGCCTGGTCGTGCGCATATTCTGCGCGACGAATACGGGGTGCCGCACATTTACGGAGAGACGGATGCAGATGTCGCATTCGGTTTTGGGTACGCGCAGGCGCAGGATCACTTGTTGCCTATGTTGCTTGCGTATCGGGGTGCGGCCGGACGGCTTTCCGAAGTTCTGGGAGAGCAGGCGTTGGAGAGCGATACCTGGGTGATGTTGTGGCGGGTACATAGTGTGGCTG
>JAQCGA010000209.1 GCA_027619145.1 bacterium
TGGCCCTCCGCGTAAATCGTATCGAACGCCAGAGAAGACTTCCCGGAACCGGAAACGCCTGTAAAACAGATCAATTCGTTGCGCGGTAGAACCAGATCCACATTTTTTAAATTGTGGACCCGCGCGCCCTTTATGGTAAGATTCTGCGTCTCCATTGCCACCCCTGTGAACACAACGCCTCAAAATTCGGGCTTTTTCCAAGGGCCTGAGCCCTTGCCTATCCTACCCTCAACGAACCAATTCCACACGCATTCAAAGCAGGCTCCAATATACTATTCATTTGTTCACGTACCAAGCTAAAAAATGGAGATTCATTCCAACGCAAAATTCGCACCTCTGTAAAAAAACTTGTCTTACACAATGAAACACCTATATTTAGGGACAAAGTTGGGCTTTTGTTTACTCCAGCGCATATTCCGGGAGCTGGTACCCCATGGCAGTGACCCCTCTAACAAAAAAAATCCTCATCATAGACGATGAGACATCGATCGTTGAACTCATCAGCGACGTGCTGGAAAAATATAGCTACGAGCCTCTTGTTGCAACCCTGTGGACAGAGGCGATGGATGCTATTGGCAACAAAAATCCAGACTTGATCTTGCTGGACCTGAAAATGCCCACCATCGATGGGCCTTCTCTCCTCGAATTTATTCGCCGAGAAGGCATCCTGGTTCCAGTAATTATTGTATCTGGCTTCATTACAGACGAAGTTGAAGCTGAACTCACCAAATTGAACGTCAGCGCGTTCGTGCGAAAACCATTTAAGGTGAAGGAGCTTCGAGAGGCAATCGAACAAGCGCTCGGTGCCCAACCCGCGCCTGCTCCCACTACGGAAGACGCTTCCTCCATCAGCACCCTGTACAACCACCCCATTGAATCCGTCCCCGAACCTGAAGAACCTGCAGAACCCGCAGGACCACACCGGGCCACCTCTACCGAACAAGATATTTTGAACGCACTTCAGAAAAGGGCCGGAAGCCAAACACAATCGCAGTCCAGCGTGCCGCAGCAACCCGCAGAACCGACTCAAAAAGATAATGCAGAACGGATCCTGGAAGCTTTTCACAAAACAGACGAACAAAGCCCTCCACCCCAAAAAGAAGTGCCTCCTCCTGTCAAAACGCCATCGTCCGGGCCCTCTTCTCCATCTGTTCCAGATGACCGCATTCGACAGGCCTTCCAGCAACGAAAACACGGTCAGTCCCACCAAGCGCCCACGGAAACCAGGCACGGCGCGGCCCCTCCTCCAACGGGTCGCAATCCTCTATTCGCAGAACCTGTAGCTCCAGACTCGGGACATGCGACAACTGGAGATCCAGCGCATTCTCGCCGCTCTGCACCCAAAAGACCTCGCCTCCGCCGCCAGACCCGTAAAAACCTCGTCTATATGAGCGTGATCACAGTGGCCTGCGTGCTGGTTGCGGGCTTCCTGGCAGCCCTCCAATGGTATGCGGCCCAGGTTGACCTGGAAGAAATCAAAGCAAATGCAACACGTTCTATGGGCAACCAGATGAAAGAAGAAATGCTCAAAGAGTTGCGCAAACAGGCCCCCTGATACGCATCTGGATCGTGTAAAAATCGCAGCGCCCTCAACCATTCTGGTCGAGGGCGCTTTTTTTTCATACCGCGACAGGTGCTATGGTACATCTCAGTTCGGGCTCGGCTTCTCGGGAGGCTGTGTTTTGAAACTCGCCACAGCACGGTCCACTGTGTCCAGCGTCCTGAAAATACCCGCCAACTGCGTGACCATCAAAATGCTCTCAATCTTCTTAGTGATCCCCGTAAGTCGCATGTCTCCACCTGCATTGCGGACCGTCGTCAAGCTGGCCGTCATCACGCCCAGCATCGAGCTGCCAAACCATTTTACCTTGGAAAAATCTACAACAACATTGGTAATCCCATCCTGAACCAATTTTTTGATATGGTCGTGAAAATCCGCCACCTCGGGCCCGCTCATAAGAGCACCTGTGGTGGTGAGCACAGCAACATCATCTCTAATTTCCTCGCTGATCTTCATCGGTGCTCCCCCCTGAAGGAAAGTGATTGTTTCAACCGTTCGCTTCGATCTTAAATATCTGCCCAGGTAATGGACCGGTACCTGCCTGCTACAAAGCTCTGGCCACAACCAGGGTTATATCGTCGCTCTGTTCAACACCATGTGTGTGCTGTGCGAGAGCTTCCAGTACAGCCTGTTTAATTTCCACAGCCGAGCAATCCTTATGAGCCAGAAGCGTTGCTTCCAAACGCTCCTCTTCAAACATCTCCCCTTGCGCATTCGCTGCTTCCGTGATACCGTCAGAATAAAGCAGCAAAATGTCGCCCGGCAGCCATTCTCTTTCTTTTTGATGAAAATGGTTGGTCTCGAATCCCGGTACCCCCAGAAGTAGATCCGTCGATTCGAGCGTTTCCAGCGAATCTGTAGCACGGCGGTATAGGTAAGGGAAATTATGTCCTGCATTGCAGTACGTCAAATAATTCCTTGAGTCGTCAAAAAGAAGATAACAACACGTCATCAATAAGCCGCTCTGGATCGAGAGTGAAAGCGTATGGTTCATCGCTTCCATAACCCGCGCAGGCGCACAATCTACTTTGCCCTGGGTATGCAAACAGCTTTTGGCCATGGCCACGAACAATCCAGAATAAAACCCGTGTCCTGTTACATCGCCAAGAATCACACCCAGCTTCCCTTGTTCGGTGTGCAGATAATCGTAATAATCCCCACCTACCGCCGCTGCAGGCTGGCAATACCCGGAGGTTTCGATTGTTTCACATTTCAAATCCCGCGCAGGCAACATACCCATCTGGATTTCCTGGGCACGCTTCATATCTTGCCTCAGGTGTTCGCGCTCCTGGCTAACCTGGACATAGGTAGCTGTATCCTGCCGAAGTTTGGCCGTTAGCATCTTCAGAATTCCCGAAGCAACCCCCGGGCTCGCGTCCAGAGCTCGTTGAAAAGCTGTCCGATCCCACCGCAGCAAACGCACATCTGTTCTGGCCAGCACGCTCGCGCTACGCGGACCATCATCAATTAGCGCAAACTCACCAACACATCCTCCGGCCTCGGCTGAAACCACCTGGACTCCATCGCGGATAATGTCGAGTACGCCTTCTTCCACAAGATAAACCGCATCCCCCGGCTCGCCTTCTTGAAAAATGATTGTGCCAGCTTTCGCAACAACCTGAGCCATCTCGTCGCCAATCTGGGCCAGATGGCTTTTTGACACGTTTACAAACAGTTCAGTCTGTTTTAAAAAGTGAATCCGACCGTCCATGCTTTGGCCCTCGAAGATTCGCCCAGCTTCCCATTTTATATATGAACCTCTCCAATATAACCCCCAACAGTTTCGGTGGCAAGTGCAGAAAATGCCCGGGATCAGTCCTCAGACCCGGCGTCTTCTTTTTCGCCGTACGCAACGGTGGAACCGGAAGAGGAAAGCGTCTCTCGTTCGGTTCCACCGTTGCAAACATCCCAGATGCCCACCTAATTGCGTTCAACTTCCCCGGTTGTGGCCTCAGGTGCATCAATCCCAAAGTTGTAATCGTAGAACACCCGGTGCCCGGTGGGGGAATACAGGATGGTGCCATCCGCGCCGATGGCCGGCTTAACCGTGTGCTGGGGCGCTAATTTGGCAGCCCCACTGGTGGTTCCCTCATGGGTCGGTCCAATCGGCAGCTTGAAGGTTGTCACGCCGCCGCCGCTTTCTCCACCTGGAAGTTCATATCCGGTCTTTGTGGCCCCACCCGAAACGTCAATGGCGGGCTTGGCTCCCGCATTCGGCGGCGCAGGCAAGATCTCCGTAGATGAGGACAACGGTGAGTTCGAATCTCCACACCCAACAAACAGCACCATACCCATAGCGATCAACGCCGAGGGAAAAACCCTCATACTGGATTGCGAGAAGAGCCTGAACATAGCGTACCTCCTTCTAGAGTTTGACTGCCACACAAACGGTCTTCTGCGGAAACCACTTTACGCATGAATTCTTTGCATCGGATCCGAATCAAACACTGCAACGGCTGCATCTGCATCTTCACAAACCTCAAAAAGCGAGTCTAACTGGGTAGCAATAAATACACTGGCAACCCGCTTCCGAATCCCCGATAGGCACATGGAGCCGCCTGCATCCCAAAGTGTTCTCTGGCTTGCCACCATCACGCCCAACATCGCGCTGCCCAGCCATTTTACGTTTGACAAATCCACTACCACCTGGGTGATCCCCCTGTCAACGAGACCCCGAATATGCTCGTGAAACGGGGCAACTTCCGGGCCGTGCATCAACATTCCCTTCAGGACCAAAACAGCGGTGTCTTTCCGGATTTCTTCTTTGATTCTCACGGGAAACCTCCTTGGGATTTGGGTCTGGAAGCGAAACATCAACTTCTCCACGAATCACTCGGACCAGATCGCAAGTCTGGTGCCAAGGCCAGACCATTTTCTTCAATAATTTTTATATCTCTTATTTATAATGTTTTATGCTCTATTATTTTCTCCGATCGCATCTTTTGAGTAAACTATCACAACCATTTAACTGTGCATTTATACCCAATTAAAGACAAAAAAAAGCACTCAATACAACTTAAGTGCTTTATAAATATGAATCAAACGTGCAATTGAGGGAATATGCAGCAAATGGCGATTCCCTATTTCCTGGCCGGTGCCCCTACCTTCCATTCTCCTTGAATCCCAAAACGCTTGACCCGGTTGCGCAACTGATCTCTGCTGACCCCCAGCAGGTGCGCCGCCTGGCTTTGATTCCAGTTACACTGCACAAGTGCCGTTTCTACGTGCCGCTGTTCCACCTCCGCCAATGTAGGGAAACCCCCGGTGAAACCTGCCTTTGGGGTAGTTGGTTCCACTCCTCGCATTTCCACGGGCAGGTGCTCGGACAAAAGGATTTTTCCATCTCCCACAACGACGATTCGTTCCATCAGATTCTGTAACTCACGTACGTTCCCGGGCCAGTCATAGGCCTGCAGCCGATCCATAGCTCCATCGGCAACCCGCACCAAAGACCGGCCCATTTCCTTGCAGTAATGACCCAAAAAATGTGTGACAAGCAAAGGGATATCTTCGCGCCGCTCGCGGAGAGGCAACAGGACAATGGGAATCACATTCAGCCGGTAATACAGGTCCTCCCGAAACCGCCCTGTACGAACACCTTCTTCCAGGTTTCTGTTTGTCGCAGCAATCAACCGAACGTTCACCTGAAGGGTTCGGCTACCTCCTACCCGCTCGAAAGCCCGTTCCTGCAAAACCCGCAACAATTTGACCTGGACTTCAGGTTCAATTTCTCCCACTTCGTCCAGGAAAAGCGTCCCTCCGTCGGCCAACTCAAACCGCCCCTGACGCAGGGCTGAGGCACCTGTAAATGCGCCTTTTTCGTGGCCAAATAGTTCGCTCTCCAACAACGTCGCAGACAAGGATGCACAGTGTACGGAAACAAAAGGCCCTGTGGCACCAACCGGACTGTGCCGGTGGATTGCACGTGCGATCACTTCCTTTCCAGTTCCGCTTTCCCCACGCAATAGAACCGTACTTGGCGAATCCGCCACCTTCCAGGCCAGGTCAAGCACTTCCTGCATTCGAGGGCTCTGGCTAATCACCTGGGGTTCCGGTTTCACCTGGACCTTGAGTGACCGGTTCTCACGCTCCAGCCGTTCATTCGCATCTCTGAGGTCTTTTGCTGTTTCCACCTGAATCGAAACGTCCTCCCGCAATTTCGCCAGTAAAACCCTGGCGATCCCATAGGCCACTTCTGAACTCTGGCCAATCATCTTCTGAAAATTTTCGCGGTCCCACCTCAATAATACAGCATTTGTAGCTGCTTTTACGAACGTGCTCCGCGGTGCATCATCAATCAATGCGAACTCACCCACCCATTCTCCTGCTCCCCGCGTGAGAAGCACAATACCGTCCTTCTCGATGGCCAGACGACCTTCCACCACCAGAAAGGCAGCATCACCTGCGTCTCCTTCCTGGACCAATGTTTCTCCCCGTTTCACCCGCATCTCCGTCAGAGCTTCGCTGATCCTCGTCAGAAGATCCAGAGAAACGTCTGCCAGCAAGTCTGTCGCCTTCAGCAGATCCATCCGATCCATGGGGAAACACCTTCCTTTTTAATGCTTCCAGAAGTGGGCCACAACGATACCCAAAAGTCAGGCCTGTCAGGCGCTTGTTTCTGCGGTTTGACAACGCCCAATTCGAATCCTGCAGAATCCAAGTTGAGCGTAATTCTTGCAAAGCAGTTGCACGCAACCTATATTATTCGAAATCCTCGAAGCGCATTCTACTGCTCCCTGTACTGAACAGGACACCGCACATGCTCAGCTCCGAGACTAGACCTACCCCCCTGGCGCCTCCCTCCAATTCCGGGCCGTTGCCTCTTGTACCCGACCGAAGACCTTCTCCGTTTCGAGTATTTCTCGTTCTGTACAGGATCTTGTCCTGGGGTTTCAACATCCTATTTCTCTGGCTCACCAGAAACTGGACCCCCCAACTGAACGCCCAACTCTTGAAGCTCCTGTTCGAAAACCTGGGAGGCTTCTGGATAAAATTGGGCCAGATCCTTTCGTTGCGCTACGATGTATTTTCGGCGGAATTTTGTGCTGAACTTTCTGGGCTACAGGACCGGGCACCCGGATTCCCTGCAGAAACAGCTCTGTCCATCTTCCACAACGAGATGCTGATCCCGGTTGAGGACGTATTTGAATACTTTGAAGAACAACCGGTTGCAGCTGCCTCTATTGCCCAGGTCCACAAAGCCCGCCTTCGAAAAGGCAGGGTATGGGTCGCGGTAAAAGTCCAGCGTCCCAACGCGAAGCGCGAACTACGCCAGGATATGGCCTTCATCAGATATGTGGTACGCATCCTGGACTGGCTACCCGGACTCTCTGCGCTTCATGGCAAAGACATGTTATGGGAACTGGAGAATGCATTTGAAGAAGAAACCGACTACAGGCTGGAAGCCGCGTCCATTCTCCAGATGCGAACCTCATTGAAAGACCCCAACATCTAT
>JAQCGA010000210.1 GCA_027619145.1 bacterium
GTCGAAGTACTGAAAGGGGTCCAGGTTGTCCAGGCGTTCGCCGGTTGTGGGTGTGTAGTCTTCCGGATCCGAGTAGCCCAGGAGGAGTTCTGGGATTTCACGCATGAGGTTGAGGTGCATGTTGGAGTAGCCGGGTGATTCTTTGCAGAAGCCGTCAAAGTGGAAGCCTTCTTCCATGAGCGCCTCAAATCCTTCGATGGCGCGTCGGACGCTTTCCGGGCGGTTGAGGAGGATACCTACGGCGGCACTGAGGGCGCGGCCTGGGCCACATTTGTTGTTGATGTCGTTCCAGTGTTCGGTGTCTATACAGCCGGCCAGGATGAGGTCGTTGATGATGCGGTGGTCCATGTCTGGTGTGAGGACGGGCGTGCCGTCCGGGTGTTTGGCGTGGCGGATGCATTCGTAGGCGCGGGTAACGCGCAAGAGGGTGCCGCCGTCTGAACCGCTACAGCCGAATCGACCTGCGCCCCAGAAACCATTGTTCAGTATGGCGTGGTCACCCTGGTTGTGGCGGCCTTCGAAAGCGGTGATGATGGTTTCTACAGGGAACTTCCCGTTTCGGGGATGGTCGCCCATAGATTTTGCGGCTTCGGCCGGGGGACAGTCCGCAATGGTACCTTCGTAGGAGTGGAAGAGCCAGTTGGGATATCGTTGGGCCATGATGTCCATGATCCAGGCGGCGCGCTGGGCATACGCTACGTCTTCCGTGAGGGCGTAGAGGTCGGCCAGGGTGGACATTTGCTCCAGGGCCCAGCGACTTTTTTTTGAACGGATCACGCCGGTCCAGCTTGTGTGAACGGGCCAGTTGACCCATTTAAAGGCATGCTTTCCGGAGGTGTCTTCCCGGTGGGCGCGTTCTTCTTCGGTGAGGTAAAAGGTAAAGGTCTGGCCCATGCGGGGCGCGGTTACGCTGCCGGTTTCCGGGTAGTCTGGATTTGGATATTCAGTATTGCAATATTTGCAGGTGAGTCGGTCTGGATCGCGGACATCCCATTTGTAGAGGCCGGTTTCTCCCATGGAAGAGAGGCGGTTTACACAGGCTGGACAGTTCTGGCCGTATTCGGGCCAGGCGGTGAGTTCGGGCATCATGGATTCAAAGAAGGGTTGATCTTGTTGCATGGCGTAGGTGACTTGCTGTTTCCAGGATTCAACGATTTCCTGGGCCCATTGATGACGGGTGAAGTTTTCGCGGGTTCGGGTGATGTTGGAGAAAGGCATTGTGGCTCCTTTGATGAGTTGTGGAAAAAGCGGGATCACGGAAGGGCACAGAGAAGCACGGAGGGTCACGGAACCCCGCCTGTTTCCTCCGCAGCCTAGGTGGGATTGGAAAGGTGTTTTGTGGAGAGAGGAAACGAAACCCTTTGGCGGGATTGGGATGTAGGGGCGGACCTGTGTGTCCGCCCGGCGTGGGGTTGGTGTGCCGGGTGATTTTCGTAGGGGCAGGCCTCTGAGCCTGCCCGGCCTTTGGGAATATTTTCGTAGGGGCGATCCTTGTGATCGCCCGGGTTCGTAGGGTACAGTTTTTTTGATTTTGTATCTCCGGACAGACCTGTTTTGATAAACCTCTGTGCCTCTGGATTGGATCGCTGAAGCTCTCGTGTACGCCTCTGGAGTGCCTGGGCATTCGAGGTAAGATCTTCCACTGGGCTGGATTGATCCATGGGAGATCTGGGTTATTTCAGGTTCCAGATCTCTGCGGCGGTGCCGCCCAGGATGCGTTCTTTTTCTGCGTCTGTGAGGAAGGGCAGGCCTTCGCGGATGAGGCGGAGTTCGTCTGCGAGGGAGAGCCAGTTGTGTTTTACGCGGTGATGGCCGGGGTAGCCGGTTCCCCAGGTGGTGCGTTGTGGGGTGAAGGCGTCCAGGGCTGCGCGGATGTAGGGATGGACGTCTGTGTAGGGAAACGGGCTGTTGGAGCGGCCTTTGACGTCGGAGAGTTTGAAGTAGATGTTGTCGTGTTGTGCGAGGTCCAGGATGGGCTGGTAAGCGGAGAGGTCTTCGTTCACTTTTGGATAGCCCATGTGGTCCAGGAGGAAGAGGTTGTTTGGGCAGCGTTTTGCAATGGCGTCTACCTGGTCTGCAAAGTCGGGGCGGAAGTGAAACTGGATGACGGCGTTGAGGGCGGCGATTTCTTCCCAGAGGGGTTCGTTCTGTTTGGTGAGGAGGATTTTTTCGTCCGGGTAATACATGGGGTGAAAACGGAAGCCAGCGAGGCCGCGGTCTTTGACCCAGTAGCGGGCACGTTCTGCGTTGTTCGGGTCCTGAGGATCGAGCATGCCGTGGCCAATGAAGCGGTTCGGGTATTTCGCGGTGGAGTCCGCAATGTAGCCGTTGTCCCAGGTGGACCAGCTGGTCTGGACGAGGACGGTCCAGTCCACATGGTTGGCATCCATGTCGGCCAGGAGTTCTTCGGCGGTTCCGGGTTCGTCGGGGTAGCTGTTCCAGGTGGGGGCTGTGGGACCAATGGGATATTTGTCGGAGATTTCCCAGACGTGGACGTGGGTGTCTACGATCATGTGGTTTTCCTCAAGTGGAGGGTTTCAGGTGTGTTGGGCCGGAGGTGGAGGATGACGGCGCACTGGGTGCGGCCTTCGAGGTGGAGATGGTGGATTGAGAGAGGTTCCTTTTGGGATCTGATTTCGGTTTGTTCGGGGAGAAGAAGTGTGAGGTTCTGGATACCGAGTTTCGATTCAAGGGTGAGGGTGGTAGTTTGGGTTTCGGTGCGATAGGCTGTGAGTTGGACGTTTGCACGGGCTCGAAAGAAGCGGGAGAAGTTCTCCAGGTTTTCGAAGCGACAGCCAGCGTTTTTTGCAGCTTCCAGGGCGATTTCCAGAGCAAGTTTGGACGAGCCGAGGTACGGCCAGTCTTGCGAAACGTAGCATGGGTGAAAGCTGCAGGCCTGGGTAACGTGGAAGCGGCTTGCGGCGCTTTGTGCAAATTGTGCGAGTTGGGCGCCGTAGTCTTCTGTGGTTTGCCCGGTGATGTGGTGCAGGGTTTCGGGTTCGAGGGCGTTGGGTTCGGTGGATGATTTCTGGCGGGCGACAAGTTGCCAGGCCATGTCGATCCACTGAAAAGGAAAGTGCCAGATGTCCTGTACGCCTTCTGCGGGATCAAAGAAGCGCATGGGGAGGGCGGTGGCAATGAGATAGGGGCCTGTTCGGTCTCCTGGACGGATGCGTGGGTCGTAGGATTGGAAAGGGAGGAGGGTGTGCCAGCCCAGTTCGCGTACGATGTGGGCCATGGGCAGGCCGGTCCACTGGGCACCGTGGGTGAGGAAGGTTTCCATTTCCAGGCCGGTTTCCCGGTGGAAGCTGTCGCGGTGTTGCGTCAGGTTTTCACGGATGGCGGGGAGGTGGTGTGCGTTGAGTTCTGCGGCCGTTCGGCTGGTGTGTTCGTTGTTGATTGTGGGTTGGGTGATGGCGTTGATGTTGGCTTCGATGGTGATGCCGTGGCCGCGGGTATGCCATTCGCGTACGGTTTCACCGCTGAAGCGGCTTACGGGTGGGCGGCAGAAAGTGAGGTACGCGCCATGTTTTTCTACGGTTTCAATTTCGATGTCTGCACCCTGTTCTCCGCAGCCGTCTCCGCGTACGGTCCAGACGGCGGGTGCGCCTTCGGGGAAATGCCAGAGGCGAGGGAGGGATGTGTCTGCGAGTGCTTCTGTGAGGATAGAGCGCAGGATGTCCTGGTGCAGGTCCGCTATTGGGATGTCTTGTGGAAGTTTGGCTGCAAGTTCCCAGAAACTGTAGAGGGCTCTGGGGCCGGTCCAGGCGTCTTTTTCGGGTTCAGGGTGATCCAGTCGTCCGGTGCCGTGGCGCAGGGTTGCGATGGTCTGGCAGAGGTCGTACCCGTAGATCCAGGCGCGGCCTTTTCCCAGAGAGAGGGTGACGATTCCTGCACCGACGGTTGGGTTTTCGGCGGTACACAATTTTGCGGCGGTTTGGCCGCCGGTGATTGGCCGCGCCGTATGGTCTGGACAGAGTAGGGGAAGGTCGCTGTGTTCCCAGTGTGTGAGATCGGTGACGGTGAGGTGTGCGTCTTCGACCGAGTTTCCGACGGTGAGGCCGAGGGCGTGTACAAGTGCCGGATCTGGGGCGAGGGCGACAAGAGGTGTTCCGTTTGCAACTGTATTTGCGAGCCGTTCGGCGGTTGTTGAAGACAGGCCTGTTCCGGCGGTGACAATGAGGTGAACGTCCGGTGGAACTGTACTGCAGGTTTCTGCCGGACAGACTGCCAGCCACGGGTATCCTTCGCATCGCAGGATTTCGGCGGCGAGGCCGGTTGCCGGGTTTTTGCCAGTGGTGAGAAGGTGGATGGGTTGGGTCATGGGATGTATTCCTCTATTCCTCCATGAACGATTCTTCATTTTCGAGCCGTTGCCAGGTGGTTTTGAATTCTTCCGAGCCGTCGTCTTCCCAGGCTTCCAGGCGGAGGCCGCGGATATTGCCTTCAGGAAATCCGGTGAGGCGTTCCACTGCGGGGAAGGATTTCGTATAGAGGCGGTGGCCAGCGGGCATGTGGAGGACGCCAATGGTGGGTGGAACGATGGTGGGTTTGTTGGCGGCGCATACGGCGAGGGCTTTTTCATCTACGTCCACACCCAGGCCGGGACCTTCGGGTACGGGAGACGAGCCTTCGGCGATTTCGATGCGGCGGACGACAATGTCTTCTTCGTACTGGTCATCCAGGTTGGTGGAGTGGGAGACGAAGGGGATGACGGCACCCATGTGGAGGGCCATGGCTTTGGTGAGGGTGCCGCCGGTGAGTTGGATGACGGTGGAGATGTTGGCCTCTCCGCAGGCGAATCCTCTGGCGAGTGTGGAGCCGATGCCGCCTTCACCGATCATGTAGGCGTCTGCACATCCCTGGATGAGTTCGGGACCACCGCCGAGTTGGGGGACGTGCATGAGGAGGGGCAGGCTGGTTTTGTCGCGTAGTCGCCGCCAGCCGGTAATGTCCCGCCAGACGAGCGGGTCTTCGAGCATGCCCACGACGGGAGATTTCTCCAGTTCGTGTACCAGGCGCAGGACGGCGGCGAGGGGGCGGTTGTGATTGAAGTCGTAGTGCATTTTGAAGCCGTGGGGTGCCACCTGCTCTACGGCTTTGTTTTGTTCAAAGATGTCGTAGTACGCGCAGGTGTGGATTTTGAAGATCATGTAGCCTTCTGCGGTGGCGCGCTGAACTTCCCGAGCGAGGTCTTCTGGAGAGGCCGGCCGTGTCCAGGCGGCTACGGGAACGCGGTCGCGCAGTTTTTGACCCATGAGTTTGTACGCAGGGATTTCCAGGTACTTGCCCATGGTGTCGTAGAGTGCGCCCATGAGGCCGGTGTTGAGGTTGGCGTTGAGGAAGTCGAAGGGGTTGCGGTCTACGAGGTGTTCAACGGTGGACTTGTCCGGGGCCGGACAGCGCGCATCTCCGTAGCCGACGATGCTGTTGTCGGTGGTGATTTTGAAGACGGTGCGGTGGTTAAGGCTGACGAACCGCGCTTTCTGGTTTGCGTTGCGGGCGGCGATTTTGGGGTAGATGGGGATGATTTCGACGTTGGTGATTTTCATGCCAGGACTCCTGTATGGATAGGGGGAAACGGGTCTGGTGGAAGATCGAATCTACGTTGCTCCGGGATTTCCGGAGGGCTTCGAGTTGGCGGCGGTGCTCCAATCCTCCACGTTCACAGGCGCAGCAAGGTCAGATCTCAGAAAAGCGGTGCAAGTTCCAAATACGTAAGGCATATGACATAAGCCGATTCCACTGTCGGTCCCTCTACCGCTTGCGGGAGAGGGATGTCGGGCACAGCTCGACAGGGTGAGGGCGTCTATTCTATTTCCAGCGGTTTTGTGAGATCCACACCTGGTAGGGTTCGATCCAGCAGGGCTTTGAGATGTTCGGCGGTAGTGACGTCTATGTTGGCACCAGGGTGACGGACTCGGTTGCTAGAGATGAGCCCGCGTAAGCGGAAGATTTCTTTGCGTACGGCGATACCTGGTTGCTGTTCGAATACGATCAGTGGCAGGTACCGGTGGTAGAGTTCGTGTACGGTGTCGAAGTCTTTTTTCTGGGCGGCGTTCACGAGGGCGAGCAAGATTTCGGGGAAGGCGAATCCGGTCATGAAGCCGTGTGAACCCCGGGCCAGATCGAAACTGCCGTAGAGTGCACCCAGGCCGGTGAGAATGGGGACGGTTCGGTTTTTCATGCCGTTGAGCAGGGCGGTGATTTTGGGTGGGGTGGGTACGGCCTCTTCTTTGATGCAGGCGACGTTGGGGATTTCGTGGACGAGGCGCAGGAGGAGAGAGGTGGACATCTGGACCTGTGTGGAGGCGGGGTGATCCTGGACGACGATGGGGATGGAAATCCCTTCGGCGACTTGCTGGAAGAACTCGAAGATGCGGTCTTCGTTGGGGACGGGTTCACGGGAAGGAGTTACCATGACGCCGGATGCACCTAGGGATTCGGCCATGCGGCTGAGGTCGCGGGTGGCACGTGTGCCGCTGTGGCTGGTGCCTACGATGACAGGGATTTTCCCGTCGGCGGCGAAGACAGCGGTTTTGATGAGTTGTTCCCGTTCGGCATCTATCAGGCGGTTGGATTCACCGAGTACACCGATGATGGTGACGCCGTGGACGCCAACGTCCGCCATAAAACGGATGATGCGATCGAACGAGTGCAGGTCCAGGCTGTCCTGGTTGTCGAATGGGGTGATGAGGATGGGAAAGACGCCTTCGAAAGGTGCGGATGACATGAATCAGTCTCCTTGTAGGGTGTTCTGTGGGTTGTTTTCGTCAAGGGCCCAGCGCAATGGGTTTTCGAGGATGTATTGTCGGGTTTGATTCAGATCGTCGTCATTCCGGATGGCGTGTTCATAATAATTACGTTGCCAGAGTTTTTTGGGGAATGGCGGCCAGTTGTGTTGTTTGACGCCGTTGATATATTCGTGGGTGGTGATCGATTTGAACGCCTGAACAATGCGGCCCAATGAATTTTCTGACGTGCCTCGTGCCCTGTCGTTTTTGTAGGGG
>JAQCGA010000211.1 GCA_027619145.1 bacterium
CCCACCGCTGCCGCAAAGCTTCCTGTTGGTGCGTCGTGCGGTACTCTGTTACCCGCTTCCCTCGGTTCTGCCTCTCCAGTTGCAGCCGAAACACATTCTGCTGCGGCCTGCTTTTCGATTGCTCTTCTATGTTATTACAAAATACCTGAATGGATTTAATTTCAGCCTGCAGATCAAATTCGGGTAACTGGCCGTTCCTCAGGATATGCGCTACGGTTCGCCCTGGCGGAAGCAAGGTCTCCGGGATGGACCCGGTCCGCTGGCCGTTCACATAAGCTGTGGACACATGGACCAGTGCGGCATCTCTGCAATCCCGTGCAAACTCCGCAATCCGTCCGGGTCCCAGGGTATTCACCTTCAACGCCAGGTCCAGCGGCTCATCAAATACCACCGTCCCGGCATAATTGATCACAAAATCTACTTCTGCAAGCAGCCGTTCATACATCTCCGGCGAAATGCCCAACCGTGGCTCAGTCAAGTTTCCAGACACGGCTTCCACTTTTTCATGTACAAACGCGTCAAACGCTTCGCCCCACTCTGCACGCAATCGGGCAAACGCACTGGACTGAAACACCTCCGATTCCAGGCGCTCCGCCGCAGAAATCCGCTTTTCTGCCCGTCCTCGAGGACGAATAAACAAATAGATCCGTTTCACCTCTGGCGCATTCCGAAGGGTCTTCTCCAGCAAGCCTTTGGCCAAAAAGCCCGTGGCACCCGTGAGGAACAACACTTTACCGCTCAAAGATTGAGAAATCGAATGCATGGGTACCCAGATTTCAAAAAAACGTTTTATACAGAACAAACCGACCGCAACAAAGGGTGTCTCGGCCGGATCTCTTTACCGGGAATATTTCATGCGTATAGAGCAACTATAATTAAACGGTCCGGCTGTGTTCCTGTCAACCGATTTCTTGAAACCGGTACCCCCTTCCAGAGTGCATTTAAAAATGCTATTGACAAATTTAGCCTGAAATTCTATCTTCTTCATCTTCAGGCTGATAGACTTACATCGCTTCCTGTTTTCCTTATTCACCCGTACCAGAAAGCGCAGGGTTCCATGGCAGATCGCACCTTAATGATTATCAAACCCGATGCCGTCTCTCGCAATGCCATAGGCGGTATCCTCAAACTGGTAGAAGAAAAAGGCTTCAAAATTGTGGCGCTCCAGATGATGCATCTCACACGTGCACAGGCGGCTCAGTTTTACGCCGTCCACCAGGAACGGCCATTTTTTAACGACCTGCTGGATTTCATGACATCAGGTCCGGCTGTGCCGCTGGTCCTGGAGAAAGACAAGGCCGTTCCATCCTTGCGAGAAATTGTGGGCGCTACCAACCCGGCCGAGGCCGCCGAAGGCACCATTCGCAAAGCCTTTGGCAGCAACGTGCAAGAAAATGCAGTACACGCTTCGGACTCGCCGGAGAACGCAGCCATCGAGGTCGCGTTTTTCTTCGGTCCTCAGGCACTCGCCTAATTTATATCGGGGGTATTTTCCGTGCTTGTTGACCTGCAGGAAATCGGAGAAGGCACCACAGAGTACGAGTGGAAAGAAGCCCCCGAAGACCTGTACATTCAGGATGAAGACCTGCAGTTTGCAGAACCGATTCACACTCGGATCACGTTCTTCAAGCTCGGAGAGTCTCTCTCTGCCAGCGGATCTTCCTCCTTTCGCCTCACCTTAAGCTGTGTGCGGTGTCTGGAGCCCTTCGCATTGGACCTGGTTGCCGAATTCAGCTTCCTCTTTCAAAGGGGCCGCCCCCAGACCCTGGAAGGCGACGAGGATGAGTCCCTGATATGGCTGGACAAAGAAGGTCAGAAGATAGACCTGGGGAAAGAAGTAAAAGACTACATTCTGCTCGAAGTCCCTTCCGATCCCATTTGCCAACAATCCTGCGCAGGATTGTGCCCTGCCTGCGGCGAAAACTTGAACGTTACAACCTGCTCCTGCACCCACGAAACAACCGACCCGCGCTGGGAGGCACTGCGGGCACTTAAAGAGAACCAATAAAGGAGAGCTTAGATGGCGCATCCAAAACGACGCAGTTCCAATTCTCGCACCGGGAAACGACGGACGCACTGGAAACTCGAAAAACCCAGTTTTTCAGAATGCCCCAATTGCGGACAGCAGCGCAGACCTCACCGGGTGTGTGCCAACTGCGGATATTATAACGGTCGCGAGGTCATTGAAGGCGAAGCGGTTTAAGTTCTGGCCGTCCAGACGCGTATTCCATTGAGAACGGCAGATACACAAATGAAAAAAATGTTTACCGCCGCCATCACCGGGGTCTCCCAATACCTGCCAGAACGCCGACTGACCAATGCCGATCTGGAAAAAATGGTAAACACCTCGGACGAATGGATCCGTAGCCGGACTGGCATCCGGGAACGGCGCATCCTGGAAGATGGAAAAGCCTCCTCTTATATGGCTACCCAGGCACTCGAAAGCCTGCTGGAGCAAAAGGGGCTGGATGCCCAGGAAATAGACCTTATTATTGTAGCCACAGCAACGCCAGACATGATGTACCCGGCCACGGCCTGCCTGGTTCAGAATAATGTGGGCGCCAAAAATGCCTGGGGGTTTGACCTGTCGGCAGCTTGCTGCGGTTTTCTGTACGCGCTGGTCGTGGGTAGTCAGTTTATTGAAAACGGTGCCCACAAAAAAGTGGTGGTTATTGGCTCGGACAAAATGAGTTCGGTCGTAGACTACACAGACCGCTCCACCTGTATTCTTTTTGGAGATGGAGCCGGAGCCGTGCTCCTGGAACCCCGGGAAGACGGCCTGGGTTTGCTGGATTCCATCCTGCGCGTAGACGGATCCGGCGGCCCGTATCTCTGCCAGCCCGGCGGGGGTAGCCTGCACCCGGCCAGCCACGAAACCGTAGATAAAAAAATGCACTACGTACATCAAGAAGGTGCGCGTGTACTCAAATTTGCCAGCACCAACATGGCCGCCTCTGCCGTGGACCTGCTGGAACGTAACGGCCTTACCGGCGATGACATCGTTCTGCTGGTACCTCACCAGGCCAACAAACGCATCATAGACGCCACAGTCCGACGAATGAAGCTCCCTCCAGATCGTGTACTGATTACCATAGAAAAATACGCCAACACCACGTGTGCCACCATTCCCATTGGACTGTTTGAAGCAGTGAGGACAAACCGCATTCAGCGCGGAGACTATATGGTCCTGGCCAGCGCAGGCGCAGGATTCACCTGGGGCAGCGCCCTGTTAAAATGGGCGTACTAACCGTGAAATGGCAAACGGAATACACAGTAACGGCTTGCTCTTTGCTCCCTCCGGCGCAGGGCAGGAATGCCGTTCAACGTGTACCGTTTGACGCATAGCCTATGTCAACTGCCTTTTTATTTCCTGGCCAGGGTGCCCAGTATGTGGGTATGGGAAAAGACCTCTACGACGCCTTCTCAACGGCCCGCAATACCTTTGACCTGGCCGATGAGCTTTCTGGAATCGGATTAAAAGCCTTTTGTTTTAACGGACCAGAAGAATCCCTCAAGCAAACAGCGATTACACAACCCGCCATTTTCACCCACAGCGTTGCCGCCTTCCAAATTCTGATCGAAAAAGGATTGCAGCCGGATTTTGTAGCCGGTCACAGCGTCGGTGAATTGGCTGCTCTCGTCGCAGCAGGGGTGATGTCTTTCGAAGATGGCCTTCACGCGGTTGGCGTGAGAGGCGCGGCAATGCAGTCCGCCGGTAAATTGCGCGAAGGCACCATGGCCGCCATCTTGGGCCTGGACGATTCAGACGTTGAAGCCCTTTGTCAGGATGTGGCGGGGGTCGTTACACCCGCCAACTTCAACTGCCCCGGTCAGGTTGTCATTTCCGGCGAGCGTTCCGCCGTCCAACGTGCAATGGAAGAAGCCAGCACCCGGGGCGCAAAACGCGCAATCGAACTCCAGGTTAGCGGTGCATTTCACTCTGAATTAATGCAACCGGCCGTAGAGGCTCTGGCCAAAGTCCTGGAAAACATTCCCTTTTCTCCCGCCCGCATCCCGGTGGTACCCACCGTCACCACCGAGCCCACCACAGATCCAGACCAGCTCAAAAAATTGCTCGTACAACAGGTTGTTTCTCCTGTGCGCTGGACAGATTCCATGCGCCGCCTGGTCGCTGAAGGTGTGGATCGAGCCTTTGAAGTGGGACCGGGAAGCACTTTAAAAATAATGATGCGGCGCATAGACCGAAATATAACCGTTCAAGAAGCCGGTACTCTGGACCAGATTGGAGACATCCAGCAATGAATCGCCTGGAAGGCAAAACCGCTCTTGTCACCGGAGGGTCGCGTGGGATCGGCCAGGCCATTGCGCTGCGTTTGGCAGACGAAGGCGCAGATGTGGCCATATGCGCCAGTCGGAGTCTACCCGAAGAGGTTGTTGCGCAAATCGAAGAAAAGGGTCGCCGAGCCCTTGCCCTGCAAGCAGACGTCTCCAATCCGCAAGACGTGACCGCTCTCTTCAAAACCATCCTGGACACCTGGGGCAAATTGGACATCCTGGTGAACAATGCCGGCATCGCCCGCGATGGCCTTTTGATGCGCATGAAAGAATCGGATTGGGACGCGGTTCTGGACGTCAACCTCAAAGGTGCATTCCTCTGCATCCAGGCCGCCTCACGCCCCATGATGAAAGCTCGGACCGGACGCATTGTCAACATCGCATCCGTTGTCGGACTGATGGGCAACCCCGGCCAGGTCAACTACTCGGCGTCCAAATCCGGCCTCATTGGCCTTACCAAAACCGTGGCCAAAGAGCTTGCCGGACGTGGCATCACAACCAATGCCGTTGCACCAGGCTTTATCCCTACAGACATGACCGAAAGCCTTTCAGGCGAAATTCGCGAAAAGCTACTGGAGCGGATTCCACTTGGCACATTGGGCAGCCCCGAAGACATTGCCGCAGCCGTAGCATTCCTGGCATCCAACGACGCCGCCTACATCACCGGACAAGTCCTGGTCGTAGATGGTGGAATGGTAATGTAGAAAAACGAATAGGCGAATAGGCGAATAGGCGAATAAAAACGAATCAAATACATTTCGCCTCTATTCGCTGATTCGCTGATTCGCTGATTCGCCTTCACTCACCCCGGTTGTTTCATTCTGAATAATTTTTCAAAGGAGGCCGTACAATGGCTGAAGATATTCAGCAGAAAGTCACCGATCTCATCGTAGATCAACTCGGTGTAGATGCAGACAGTGTAACCGCAGACGCCCACTTTATTGATGACCTGGGCGCAGATTCTCTGGACACCGTAGAACTGGTCATGGCCTTCGAAGAAGAATTCGATATTGAAATCCCCGATGAAGACGCCGAAAAACTCGAAACCGTTAACGATGCAACCGAGTACCTGAAAAATCGTCTGAGCGACCAATAAGACACAGGTGTTGGAGAACGGACGGACTGTCCGGCAGAAACACTTCATCTTGTGAGAGGACCATCTCTTGGAAAACAGACGGAGAGTTGTGGTTACCGGCCTGGGTGTGCTCGCGCCCAATGGCATGAATACGGAAAGCTTCTGGGATGCCCTGCTCAACGGGCGCAGCGGGATCGATTGGATTCAGGGTTTCGATACATCCGACTTCCGCGTCAAAATTGGCGGTGAATTAAAAGGGTACGACCCGGAGAAATTCGGCGTGGATCGCAAGTTGGCTCGGCGCAACGACCTGTGTACACAATATGCTGTTTGCACTGCAAAAATGGCTGTAGAGGACTCTGGACTGGACCTCTCAGCAGAAGACCCGGAACGCATAGGCGTCATTTACGGTTCGGGCATTGGTGGCATCTGGACCTTCGAGGAACAGCACACCGCCCACATGGAAAAAGGCCCCAGACGCATCAGCCCGTTCTTCATCCCAATGATGATTGCAGATATGACTTCTGGCCAGGTCTCCATTGTGCTGGGTGCCAAGGGCCCCAACTACACCACAGTTTCGGCCTGCTCTTCGGCGGCACACGCCATTGGAAACGCCTTCCGGGAAATTCGCGACAACGAAGCAGATATCATGGTCACCGGTGGCTCGGAAGCGGCCGTAAGCCCGATGTCTCTGGGCGGATTTGCCTCCATGAAAGCGCTTTCCACACGCAACGAAGAACCCCAAACCGCAAGCCGACCCTTCGATGCAGAACGCGACGGGTTCGTCCTCAGTGAAGGATCGGGAGGACTGGTGCTGGAAGAGTTGGAACACGCCCGCGCGCGCGGCGCACGTATCTACGGCGAAATCGTAGGTGCCGGTTTTAGTGCAGATGCCTACCACATCACAGATATGGCCCCAGGCGGCGAGGGTGGCGTTCGAGCCATGCGCAGCGCCCTGAGACAAGCAAGCCTGAACCCTGAAGACATCAACTACATCAACGCACACGGCACCTCCACGCCCATTGGAGACCGCACCGAAACAGCAGCCATAAAAACCCTTTTGGGCACACACGCAAAAAACGTAGCGGTCAGTTCCACCAAATCCATGACAGGCCACCTGCTGGGTGCCTCTGGTGCCATCGAAAGCATTGCCTGCCTGTTGGCCATTTATCACAGCAAAGTGCCGCCCACCATCAACTATAACACCCCGGAACCCGAATGCGATCTGGACTATGTACCCAACCAGGCCAGAGAGATGAACGTGGATGTTGCCGTCAACAACTCTTTCGGATTCGGAGGGCACAACGCGGTTCTGGTAATGCGCAAGATCTGATCGAGACAGGCCGCTTGAAAACCCCATTTGCAACGTGTAGAAATTTTGCAGGAGAAGGAGCCAGGTCATTATACCCGGGAAAATCCTTCGCGCTCTGAAGCGTCTCTGGACCTCGGAGAGCCGGGAAGAAAAATCGCTGAAGCAACTCCAGGAACAGTTGAACTATCATTTCAACAACCCGGACCTTCTCACCCAGGCACTGAAACATCGTTCGTACGTCTACTCTGTAGACGAAGGCAGTATTACTTCCAATGAACGCCTCGAATTTCTGGGAGATGCGGTTCTGGACCTGCTGGTAACCGAG
>JAQCGA010000212.1 GCA_027619145.1 bacterium
CATACCTGTTACATCCGTCACGGTCTGAAAATCTACAGTAGCAACATACCAGGTCGGACCCGGCGTAAAACCGGTAAGCGCACCCAGTACAAAACCGGTTGAAACCGGCTGTCCCATCACAGAAAGCCCCTGGGCACCCTTTACACCGACCACTTTTAATTTAGATGGATCTATATTAAAAATGGCATGTATCCCTGACACAGGAGATACGATTTCATCCGTAAACAATTCCACAGAAAATATCGTTCCTTCTCCTGAAACAGTCCCCTCTTCATCTCCACCGTCAAACTCGTCGCCGGCATCCAGGTCCAGGTACGCACTTGCCCCGCTATTGGCACCTGGTTCGGACGGCAACGTCAGCGAAATATTACTCCCTGAACGACCAAAATTCACTGCGAAAATCAAATAATCCTCAAACTGAATCACGCCATTCCTATCAAAATCTATCGTGGCGTCAAAACCTGCTCCACCCTGCCGGGCAAAGAGCTGAAAGTTCTGGGAAAATAAGATGAAATCTCTGAAACCAATATTCCCATCACCATCCAGGTCCGGAGACTGTGCATAAGCCGGTATCCCGGTTCCGACGATAAGAAGAGCTGACACCAGAAACCCTTTGAAGAGCCTGCGAAGCATGGTCGTCCTCCCTGTATGAAAACACCCAATTGAATAGGCCAGAAGCCCTGAATATCGACTTAGAGAGCAAAGCCACAACCCTGAATATAAGGAGGCCAAACAGGGTTTGCAACATCTATTTTGCCTAACCTATTGAACCGGCAGGAGTTGGGATTCTGTGGCAGAAGAACCTTTTCACCCGCACGTATTTCGCCTCCTCCGTTCAATTCCATTTGTTAACATGTATTTAACATTTGTGAAATCTCAACGAAACAAACACCGGCTATATTCTTCGCCGTTCCGGGCAAGACAAATCCGGAGCCGACGATCCAGCATCTGAACACCGTTTCACACCACCGAAAGGAGCAGTAAACATGGCCAAAACGCCAAAAGACGTGTTCAACATGATCAAAGAGCACGACGTCAAAATCATGGACCTCCGATTTATGGATTTTCCGGGGCTCTGGCAGCATTTTTCAATACGGATCGACGAACTTGAAGAAGATTCGTTTGAAAACGGCTTCGGCTTCGACGGATCCAGCATCCGGGGCTGGCGGGCCATCAACGAATCTGACATGCTCGTCATTCCGGACCCGGACACGGCTCTGATCGATCCGTTCCTGGAAATTCCAACCCTGGTCATGATTTGTTATATTGCAGACCCCATTACCCGTAGCCGGTATACCCGTGACCCACGCTCCGTAGCACTGAAGGCCGAGAACTACCTGAAATCCACGGGAATTGCAGATACCATCTACTTTGGCCCCGAAGCTGAATTTTTCGTCTTCGACGACGTGCGCTTCGACCAGACGTCCAATACGGGCTACTACTATGTGGACTCCGTAGAAGGTCGCTGGAATACCGGACGGGACGAAGGCCCGAACCTGGGCTACAAGCCGGGGTATAAAGAAGGGTATTTCCCTGTACCGCCAACGGATACCCTTCAGGACATGCGTAGCGAAATGATGCTCACCATGATCGCCTGCGGAATCAACGTAGAACAGCACCACCATGAAGTGGCCACGGGCGGCCAGTGCGAAATCGACTTCCGCTACTCTCCGCTGGTTTCTTGCGCAGACCAGTTGATCCTCTACAAATACATCGTCAAGAACACCGCCAAAAAGTACGGTAAAACGGCCACCTTCATGCCCAAGCCGCTCTTCCGGGACAATGGCAGCGGTATGCACTGCCACCAGAGCCTCTGGAAAGGCAGCGAACCACTCTTTGCCGGATCTGGCTACGCCGGACTCAGTCAGGATGCGCTGTATTATATTGGCGGGTTACTCAAACACGCATCGGCCCTGTTGGCTCTTTGCGCTCCTACCACCAACTCGTACAAACGTCTGGTCCCGGGCTACGAAGCGCCGGTCAACCTGGCCTACTCCCAGCGTAACCGCAGCGCCGCCATCCGGATCCCAATGTACTCCTCCAGCCCCAAAGCCAAACGCATTGAGTTCCGTTGCCCGGACCCCACGTGTAACCCGTACCTGGCCTTCTCGGCCATGTTAATGGCCGGGTTGGACGGCATCCAGAACAAGATTGATCCGGGTGAACCGCTGGATAAGAACCTCTATGACCTGGAACCCGAAGAACTGGCAAAAGTGCCCCAGACACCCGGGTCCCTCGATCAGGCCCTGGATGCACTGGCCAAAGACCATGAGTTCCTGCTCAAAGGCGACGTCTTCACCGAAGATGTGATTGAGACCTGGATCAGCTACAAACGGGAAAACGAGGTGGATGCCATCCGTCTGCGCCCCCATCCACACGAATTTGCACTGTACTATGACGCGTAAACAAAGCTCAATCGCTTAACAAAAAAAGCCAGGGGTTTATCCTCTGGCTTTTTCTATATCCAAAGACCCGCTCCAATCGCAGGTCCCCAAACGGCAAAAGGAGGGCATAATTTGCCCTCCTTTTGTTCAGGTCTTCAATTCTTTCAGGAAACCGGGATTACCCGATCAGCGCGTCCAGAACCCGGTCGGCCGTTTCACCCTGCGCGCCTGCCGAATCGTAATGACCGGCAACAATGCGCCTCCGAGCTTCTTCCACGCGGTCCGTGCGCACATCTGGCACGTCCCCTACGTGATTCCGAACCGCTCGGACCTGCTGGGCTTCCTGGCCAACGTGGTCTACCGCTCCCGAATCCAGGATTGCGTCGGCAACTGCTTGCCGGACTTCCGGACGGTCGTAGAATCCGCTGGCTACACGCCCGCGAACCTCTTCCACCCGGGCCTGCCGCACGTCGCTTACTGATTCCAGGTCCGCCTTGCTAACAGACTGCGTCCCCAGGGAGCGTGCTGCACTGGAAATCTCTACCACGTCTCCAGAGCGAGCTGTGCCCTTGCGCCGCTTCACCTCGGCATCCCGTTGCTCGGGGGGTTTCGAACCCCGTATCTCGTTTAATGCGTTTTCTATTCTCATAGTATCTACCCTCTATCATGATATATCGGCGTTCATCAGGAATTCTTGAGGGATTTTTTCGTTTTTCGACGGGGTGGCCGAAAAAAACCATAAATCACTATAAACAAATATTTTACAAACCGTAAAATTCAAAAATCCAGCCCGCGCTACCAGATACGTCTCTCAAAACAGCTAATTCGACTTGTCAATAAATCGAGCCGGCCTGCGACCAGGTTGGCCCTGATAGGCCCGCGCAGCCTGAGAGCGGGCGTTGAGTCCCGTCATTTCTTTGCGCAACCCACCCATTTGTTCTTTGAGCAGCAACGTATTTTCCTCTTTAATCCCCTGAATGTCGGAAATATGGTTCCGTATCGCATCAATCAGAGCATCAATCTCTCGTTTCACCGCCGGAACGCGATCCAGACCCAGCATATTCCAACTCTGCCGCAAAGGCCGTAAGCCAACATCGATATCTTTGATCTTGTGTATCAGTCCTCGAACCTCTGCGGTCCCTGCTGTAAGACCACCAATATTCCGGGTTTCAATATGTGTTTGCTGTTTTTCCACGGCCCGTTTCATTGCAAGATAAAAATTATGCTGGGCCTTGAGTTGCTTCAGTATTTCCTGACCGGTATTCATCAAATTACCCCGTAAGGCTCAAACGTGAAGTAGGTGTCTGTCGCGGGCCCGTGCCTTCATTTTCCTGAACGGCTTGTTCCCAGGCTCCGTATAGATCTTCCAGAATGGTAACCACCTCGCGGATAATTTCTTTATCCAGGTTCATGTTTGCGTCCACAAGTCTACGATATATATAAAGATAGAGCTGGCGGAGTGAAGCGGAGATCTGTCCGGCGCTCATATCCAGCGCCATATTGAGTTCCATCACAATATCCTGCGCCTTGATCAGACAATCCCCTTTCCCGCCATAATCCTTCTGATCAATCAGTTCGCTCGCCTTCTTCAGCGCACCGATGGCCCCCTGATACAGAAGAAGAATCAGTTTTCCCGGTGAAGCCGTTTTGATTTGTACCTGCTTATACTTGTTGTACTCTGTTGTTTTTGTCATATCCTCTTCTACCGGTGAAGTGGAAGGTTATGGGATGGACTCAAGAAAACCGCATTAAGACGCTGAGATGGACGCCAGTTGCGAATTCAGAAAGGACCCCATAGAATTCAACTCGGCAACAGCAACTTCCATTGCAGTAAACTGTTTCAACAGGGTATCCTGCATCAACGTCAGACGAACTTCCATCTTATCAATCTGGTTCTGCGAAGAAGCAATGGTATCCTGAATGGCTTTCTCGCGCGTGGCAATCAGGCCTTCAAATGGGTCTGTAATGGACTTCAAGGCCCGATCCAGTTGCTCCCCGACGCCCTGCGTGACCTTCACCGTTCCCTGATCACTACCCTGTATAGACAGTTGCGATGGTGTGATCAATACACGCAACGACAAGCCGGAAACACTGCTTGAACTTGTACTTCCGCTCAAAATGCGCCCCTTGCCCGTAGCAGCCTCTCCATTGATCGTGCCTGCCACATCCACACCGTTATACGACCCATCCACAATCCCGGTATCCACGCCGCTGTTGCTCTGGCTTACGGTAAAACCAACGCTGGCCCCGTAAGCCTTCGCTGAAAGCTTCAGCTTTCCTGCTTCGTTAGTCGCGGTGATTCCCATACCGAATCGTCCTTCTGTGCTTACATCAATACTACCAAAATCCAGGCTACCCCCACCCTCTTTGCGCTCAATCAGCACCACCGTCAACTCGCTGTTGCCCACCTCGTTATCCGTAACCACAATCTGCCCGTTGGCGTCTATGGTTGTCGAAACCGAACTCTGGAAAACGCTGCGAATTTCAGCCAATAAATCGCCCATCGTCTGGGTGGTTGGGTCGCTCAGTGTAAACGAACCAGATACCCGCTCTCCGCTGTGCAACGTACCCTGGATATCAATTGTATCGTTGGCCAGTACGCCCGCACCTTCAATCTGATCGAACGTCGTTGCCGCCGTAATCGGAATAACACCGCCGGTTTCCGTGTTGGCGACAGACCCGGTACGCACTTCGGAAACACTGGAACTCAGTACGCTGTTAATCTTGCTTACCAGTGTATCTGTATCCTCACCCGTGAGCAAGTCAATAGAAGTGGACCGACTGGTTGCCAGGTCCGTTATCGTAAGAGCTTCATCGTTGGCCAGTCCACTGGACAGATCCACAGATCCCTCAATACTGGCCTGCTCCGCCGCAGTGGTAACTGCAATATCGTAACTACCGGCTTTGGTATTTTCGTTCTGAAAAACAAACTCGATGTCCGAGTCTGAAGTATTTCCCGCCGCCACGAAGATCCGCTGTAGCGCACTCAGGTTGTTATTGAGCGTACTGTCCAGCTTATCGCTGTCTATAGACAAATCACCGGTACGCGTGAAAGACACACCAAGCAAGGTCAAGCTGTTCTCGTTGGCGGCCAGCCCCGACACCGGGTTTGAAACCAGGCTACGCAATTGAGATTGCAATGTAAGCAGCGTCGCATCGCCCGAAAGTGGGCCGGACGCTTGCGCGTCTTCATTAAACACAAACTGATCGCTGATCAACCCCATGGTTTCATTGTAGCTACTCACCAGATCTTCAATCGACGTGCGAATGGTGGCCGTATCTTTTGCAGAAGACACCGTGGCGGCTGACCCGGGGCTGGCTTTTCTCAACTCGAGGGCCATACCTTCTACGGCATCGGTTACCGTGTTGGACGAACGGGTGAGCGTTACGCCGTTTACCCGGAACGTTGCATCCTGGCCAGACACCACCTCTCGGGACGTGGCAGCCTGTCCTTCTGTAGTTACCGAGATCGAGCCAAACGAAAGAGAACCGCCGCCCTCATTGTTGGGCTGAATCGCAACCGAAAGCTGACTTTCACCGGTGGTATCGTCCGTAACCACCAATTTGCCCGCGCTGTCTATGCTGGCCGAAACTTCGTTTCCAAAAACCGACTCAATTTCCGTAAGTAAATCCTGAATACGGTCCGAATTGACGTTGGAAACCGTATACGATCCGGACACCGCTGTACCATCGCGCTGGGTGCCAGAAATTGTAATCGTATCCCCATTGGCCACCGAAGCACCAAAAATCTCGTTAAATCTGTTATTCGCATCAACCGGTGTGGACCCGTTGGTGGTATTGGCTACATTCCCGGTGTGGACCTCCGCAACAGCTGGAGAAACCTCCGCCAAGCCCTGCAATACACCCAGTGCTTCCAGAACATTGCTGTCATCCACAAAGGTCGTGGTACCGTCAATTTGCAGCCGAAATTGGGTTATCCCGTCCACCTCTTCAGACACCACGCTGGTGGTTACGCCTGCAGGCGCTGCGGCGTCAATGGCGGCTTTAATATCTGTAAGAGACTGCGTGGAAAGATCAATGGCTACCGTCTGATCTCCAATGGTCACATTGCCCGAAAGCGAGCTGCTCAATCCCAAAAGACTTCCCACCGCTGAGGTACTGCTTGCAAACTGATCGGTTTGTGCCCCACCGGATACCGAATTCTTAATAGAAGTGGCCGTTCCCGTAAAGCCCAACGATTGTAACACATTGCTCGTGCTGGCGTCCAGCAAGCTGAACCCTTTTGCACCAGATGTGGAACTACTCAGAAGCAAACGATGGTCTGTGTCCGATACCTGCAGAATCTGTGCTTGCACACCTGCAGATGCATTGTTGATGGCATCGCGCAGGTCCAGGAGCGAATCGCTGGAAGAAACTGCCACTGCTTTGCCGTTAATTGCCAGGTCTCCTGAAAATCCCAGGGCGTCTGTACTACTCGCAAACGAACCCGAAGACCTCGTCTGTGCCCTTGCAAGCGACAATACCTCCACAGAAAAACTTCCGGATGCCGGGGTTCCATTTACCGAGGCTTTCACCACAGCTTCATCGTTCGAAGAAACAGAAAAGACGTTGAAAGCAGAGGCCTTAGACAGTTTCTCTGCAGCCGTTTTC
>JAQCGA010000213.1 GCA_027619145.1 bacterium
CTCATCGCCTGGGTACCCTTCCGGTCGCCCGATATTCAATACGCCTTTTCATACTGGAAATCCATGTTCTTCAAAGGCCCTGGATTCTCCGAACTTGCAAATGTAAAACAGGGCTTTTTTTATACAACGATCTTCTTTTTTTATTACGCAGTGGCCGCCTTCAAAGAAATTCGACCAGATCGCAGAAACGCAGGATTATACGCGGAAGCACTGTGCTATTTTACCGCCATCCTCCTGATGCCCGGCCCACAGGTTGACTTCATTTATTTTCAATTTTAGGAACTCTCGATGTACCTGGCCAAACTTCTACTTCCCTTTGCCTGTGTACTCCTCCTGTATTCCCAGGCCATGCGAGGTCTCGCCTGGGTCAGCGGCGCTGTCCTGATTCCGTACAATGTGGAATTGGAAGGTGCCCACATCCTGGCAGAAAGGCAGAAACTGGAACAGGGGAAATTCCCGCTTGAATTCGATCTGTTTCTGGCCGGCTCTTCCCGAACCATGTCCAACTATAGCCCAACCATACTTGCGGACCGCTTTCACATCGCACATCCGAATATCGCACCCCTCAAAGCCTATAATTTGGGCAACGTGGCAGATGCTTTCACCCTCCTGGAATCCAATCTGCGCGGAGATGCGAAGCCCGACATTTTAATTTTGGAATTCTCCCCTCACCTGTTCTTGCTTCAAAACAAGGTGCCCCTCGAAAATGACACCTACAAAGAATACAGATCCGCCATTACCCACTTCGAACTCAACCTGTCCGGATATACCCGAAATTTCCTGGGACTGGAAAACACCTTTGTATTCAACCACAAAGTGGTCAAAACACTTGCCGGAATGGTTCGAGATCGAAATCTGGATCTAAAAGGCCTCTTCTATTACATCCGCAGCCTCGCGGGATTTGGACAAAAAATACGCCCGGGCGGTCAGGTCTTCTACCGGGTCTATTTACCCGACCGAAAAGCCGGAGAAAGCCTGAGCCGCTTCCAGGAAGACCCTCGCGATGACTATCGTAAAAATTACGCCAACCTTCCCGTAAACCCGGAAGCCTGGGTAGCCTTTGAACGGCTCGTCGCACAGTTTGAACAAGACGGACAACTCATCGTGGTTCGTCCTCCAATTCACCCTGAACTCTACCAGATCGAAAATGAGCTGAAGACAGACTTGATCCAGAAAGTGCAACATTATCTCGAAGCACACGATGTCGCTTTTCTGGACCTCAATCCACACAATTACTTTTCCACAGACAAAAGCCACATCGACTGGTACGATACTCCCAGATTGAGCCTGGACCTGGCAGAAGAACTGCTACCGCTCATCCGCTGGCCCAAACGTGACAACGCGCCTCTCTGAACCGATCGCGCAGAACTCTCGTTATCACAGCCCAGAGGACACAATGCCAAACCTTCTCGCACAAGCTGCAATCCGCTATATGCACCGGCGCCCCGCACGCGCCCTGCTCAAAGCATTTCCCGGTGCCGCCTTCCTGGCCGCCCATACGTGGCCCGAACTCATCCACGGAGACAAACCCGTTGTTTGCCTCTCCTTCGATTGTGATACAGAAGAGGACACCGAATGCCTCCCCTCATTGCTCAAACAACTCGAAAAATCAAACGTTCCGGCCTCCTTCGCCGTTATTGGCGAACTCGTGGAAGCCAATGCGGAACCCTACAAACTCCTTGAACCGGGTGGCCACGAAGTACTCAACCACGGATATGGCCGCCACACACAGCAACGCCCCGACGGAACCTTCTTCAGTTCCCGCTTTTACCACCAACTTTCCGAAAAAGAAATCCGGCACGACATCACCCAAAATCACACCATCGCCCAGAATCTCCTGGACCTCACAATGCAGGGGTTCCGCACCCCGCACTTCTCCACCTTTCAGCAACCCGAACATCGCACCTTTCTCTACCAGGTGCTGGCGGATTTAGCCTACACCTATTCCAGTTCGGTCACGTCCATCTACCAGAAAACCTCCCGCACCTCCTGCCAGGGTGAACTCTGGGAACTCCCGCTTACCGGCTGCTGGGACGACCTGCGCAGCCCATTCGATTCCTGGGGCCTCATTGCCGCCCCAGACCGGCATTATAACGACGATGACTTCTATCGCCTTTTCCGACTCATGTTCGACGCCACCCTGGATGCACCAGATCCCGTATTCCTGAACCTGTACTTCGACCCCGCACACGTCGTCAACTTTTCTCCGTTCACCGCCCTGCTCCAGGACTTGTCCGCATCGCACGGCCAGGTGGACATCCTTCTCTACAGAAACCTGGTCACGCAACTGACCTGAATCCCCTTTCCTGGAATCCAGTTCCATGTGCGGAATCATTGGCATCGTAAATTTCAAAACCGGCCGGGCGCCGGACCAGAATGCAGTCGTGCAGGCCGCTGAAAGCCTGAGCCACCGGGGGCCAGACGATGACGGAGTCTACACAAATGGTCCGGCTTGCCTCGCCTTCCGCCGCCTCAGCATCATCGATCTGAAAAGCGGCGCACAGCCGATGTGCAACGAAGACGGCACACTCTGGGTAGTTTACAACGGTGAAATCTACAATTTCGCCGAACTCCGCACCCGGCTCCAGAAGCAGGGCCATACGTTCAAAACTCGATCCGACACCGAAGTCATCCTCCACGAATACGAACAAAAAGGAGACGCCTGTCTCTCCTCTTTCAACGGCATGTTCGCCTTCGCCCTCTGGGACAGCCGGAAAAAACGCCTGCTCCTTGGCCGGGACCGCCTCGGCATCAAACCCCTTTATTATACCCTTACCCCCGATGGAATCGCGTTCGCTTCAGAACTCAAAGCCCTCCTCCAGTTGCCCGGCGTAGAACGCCACCTGAACGAACAGGCACTCTGCAACTACCTCACGTTCCGCTACGTGCCCGGTGCACAGACCATGTTCAGCGGCATTCACAAACTCCCTCCCGGCCACTTTCTTATTGTAGAAAACGGTGCCGTCTCAGACCTACAGGAATACTGGGACCTCACCTTTGCGCCCAACACCCACGTTGGTCGCAGAGATGAAGACCTGGTAGAAGAGTTCGACATCCTCCTTGCTCGAGCAGTGAAAAGCCACCTCGTCAGCGACGTACCCCTGGGCGTCTTGCTCAGCGGGGGGCTGGATTCCACTGCAATGGCAGCCTATATGCAGGGCCTCGGCGTAACTGATCTCAAAACTTTCTCCGTAGCCTTTGACACAGGGGGCGTTTACGATGAACGCCCATTCGCCCGTGAAGCCGCGCAAGCCTACAACACGGACCACCACGAAATCGTTCTGTCCTCAAAAGATTTCCAGGACCTTCTCCCCCAGGTCGTCCGTTCTGCCGATGAACCCCTTGCAGACCTGGCCACAGTCCCTCTCTTCGCGGTCTCCCGTCTTGCCAGAGAACACGTCAAGGTGGTCCTCTCCGGCGAAGGCAGCGACGAACTCTTCGGCGGGTACCCCGGCATCGAAAACATCCTCCAGCAGGGCCAACTGCTGGCGAAACTCCATCACATTCCGGCCCCCCTGCGCCAGATCGCAGGATGGCTACTCCGAACCGTATCGAATTCCGAAAAAATTCAAAAAGCAACCCGTGCGTTTTCTGGCCCCATCGAAAACTTTGCTCAAGCAATCGGTGTTAGCATGACCCGCGTCTTCACCTCCACCGAAAAAACAAACTTGCTTAACGGCCTCTCCGAAGAGTCCATCGGCGCGGCCGAAATGCTACTCGCAAACACCTATGCCCAACAACGTATTACAGACCCGCTCAACCAGATCCTGTATATGTATTCAAAGCTCTGGCTGCCGGATGATCTGCTTGCAAAAGCGGACCGAATGACCATGGCCAACTCCCTGGAACTGCGCGTCCCGTTCCTGGACAATGATCTCGTCCGTTTCACATCCTCGCTTCCCACGCGCCTCAAAATCCGGAAAGACCCGCTTACCGGGCAATGGAACCGAAAATACATTCTACGCAGTGCCCTGAAAGGCCGTATCCCCGAAAGCATTCTCACCCGAGAAAAACAGGGGTTTCCCGTACCTGCCTACGAATGGCTGGCCACAGACCTGCGCGAGTTTGCCGGAGACCGACTCACCTCCAGGTCCTCCCCACTCTCAGATTTCTTCAAACCGGAAACCGTAGAACAACTCTTCCACCGCAGCACCGAAGGCGATCATCGTGCCCAGCGACAGGCCTGGGTTCTGCTCATCTTCCTGCTCTGGCACGAAACCTATATGCAATGAAAAACGTACTCATCGTCACCCACAGCTTCCCTCCCTTGTTGGAAGCCCGGTCCATCCAGATCACCAAGCTCGTTCGCCATATGGAATCCTGCGGTTGGCGACCCGTGATCCTCACCGTGGATCCAAACTGCACGCCCATCGGCCAGGACCCTGCCCTGTGTAACCTTCTGCCCACAGGCCTGCGTGTCATCCAAACACCCGCCTTTGAAAAACAGTGGGCCATCTCCTTGCTCGTGCGCACAATACCCGCCACCCTTTATCTTCCAGACAAACAAATTGGCTGGCGCCCATACGCACGCCGGGCCGCCGCAACCATCCTGCAAGAAGAATCGATCGATCTTATATTTACCAACGCCAAACCCTTCACATGTCACCTGATCGGGCTGGATCTCAAACGCCAGCATAAAATTCCCTGGGTTGCGTACTTCAGCGACCCCTGGGTGGACAATCCATACTTCCAGCGCATCTCAGAATGGCAGATCCAGTACAACCGACAAATGGAATCGGACACCCTGACCGAAGCCGACGGCCTCGTCTTCAACAATCCCGAAACCGCAACCCTCATGCTCCACAATCGTCCCCCTCAAAACGAAGCCTGCATCCTTCCTCACTGCTACGACCAGGGCTTCTTCGACCTTTCCAGGACGCTCGCCCGCCCGGCGGATCCAACTGGCCCCCCAGCTGGAACCTTTCGCATCGTCCACACCGGCAACTTCTACGGTATTCGATCCCCGCTTCCGCTCCTCAAAGCGCTACAGGAAGCCTCAAAATCAACACTCCCACCTGTAGAAGTACTCCTCGTTGGAAAAATTGATCCAGAACATCGTCGGGCCATTGACCAACACGGGCTACAGCCTTTCGTCCGCCTCATAGACAGCGTGGGATACCTGGAAAGCCTTTCCTACATACAAACCGCCCACCTTCTGGTCACCATCGACGCGCCCGTAACCGAACAAAGTGTCTTCTTCCCTTCCAAACTCGTGGACTACCTGGGCGCGGCAAAACCCATCCTGGGCATCACACCGCCGGGCAGCACCACAGATCGCATCCTGAAAGAAAACAACCAGCACGTTGCCGACGTTGGAAACCCCGAAGAAATTGCTGCCGTTCTGCGCAACGCCATCCAGTACACATCGAACCGTCCAGCCCCAGAAGCCTATGACGCCGTCCACGTCACCCGAAGTCTCGCCCGGTATTTTGATACAATCGGTAGGCTGGCTGCCCCATGAATGTCTTAATTCTGAACCACGAATTTCCACCCATTGGTGGCGGCGCAGGCAACGCGTGCGCCCACACAGCACAGGAACTCGTCCCCCTTGGCGTGCAGACCACAGTCCTCACATCGGCGTACCAGGACCTCCCTCGGCGGGAAACCTGTAACGGCGTAACGATTCTCCGTGTCCCCGCAATACGCACCCGCCAGCTCGAAGCATCTCCCGCCGAAATTGCCTCGTACACCGCATCGGCCCTGGTAGCGTCTCTTTCTCACGTCGGCCGCAATCGCCCGGACCTGATCCACGCCTACTTCGGCCTGCCCGCCGGTGCCATCGCCTGGGCTCTCAAAGGCATCACCCGGATTCCCTATCTCATCTCCTTCAGAGGCCGGGATGTCCATGGCGGAAAAAGCATGGACTCAGCCGGAATCACAGGACCGATGCGCGCGCTCAGTCGCCTGGTATGGAGCGAAGCCGGGGCCCTTGTTGCCAACAGCAATGGCCTTCGGGACATCGCCCTGCGCGTCTCTCCAGGCACAAACGTATCCGTCATCCCCAACGGCGTGGACACCCACCGATTCACCCCGGGGCAACACCGGAAAGACGGACCCCTGCGCCTCCTCTTCGTCGGCCGCCTGGAACCGTACAAAGGGATCGAATTCCTCCTCCAGGCCCTGAAGCAAATTCACGCAGACCATCCCGTTCAACTCCGAATCGTCGGCGACGGCTCTCTCCGAAACCAGCTCCCCGAAACCGCCCGTGCACTCGGCATCAACCACTGCACAGAATTCATCGGCCCCGTACCTGCTGAATCCATGCCGAATATCTACCAGGAAGCCGACCTGTTCGTACTCCCCGCCCTCGTAGAAGGCATGCCCAACGTCATATTGGAAGCCATGGCCGCCGGTCTCCCTGTTCTGGCCACGCAGATTCCCGGCAGCGAAGAACTCGTCCTCCCTGGACGCACCGGCCTCCTGGTTCCCCCGGCAGACCCACACACTCTGGCCGACTCGCTCGTACAACTCCTTTCAAACCCGAACCTCCGTGAACAAATGGGCCATGCCGCTCGCCAGGATGCGGAATCCCGCTCCTGGACCCAGGTTGCAAGAACCTACCTGAGGCTCTATCAGCAAATTCTCAGCACCTTCTGACCCTGCCTTCCTGATTCTGCGAGCGCTCGCAGAATTGGAGATGGAACCCACCAATCCCCTTATTTTCCCGGTCCAGCCACCCCCTGGCCAGGCCGAATCGAACCTTAAAAGGAAAAAAATTCCCTCTCCGAAGCTCTTTACTTCTCTTTTTCAAAGATTTTATAAATTCACATCTAATTGTTTATAAAATATTTATTCCATGTTTTCGATTTCTTTTATCACCGGGTATATGAATTGCTAACCTTTCTCGCGGAACTGCCGATAAATCAGGATAGGTGCATCCCATCCCACCCGCACCTGACCTGAGCAGATTCCAAAACCATCCCCCCCCGGTTCTACCGAACCGTCTACGTACCCTGTAC
>JAQCGA010000214.1 GCA_027619145.1 bacterium
CTCCGGCGGGGAACCAGATTATGCACCTGGAATTGCCGGGAAACGCACATACACTGGAATTCACGTATTCGGATGATTATGAGTTGAACGTCCCAGAAGATCTGATGCACTTTGCGATTGGGGTGCCGGATCTGATTGCGTGCTGTGACGAGTTAGAAAAAAATGGTTTGGAGATCTGGCCGTCTGATTGGCGCGAAACTTTCCCCACCGGGCGGAAGATGGCATTTGTGGATGATCCGGACGGATATGAGATTGAATTGCTGGAACGGGCAGACGCATAACTGTAGAGGGGACCATGTTCCGGCATCCGATGCAAGGGTTGGTGGTGCGGTCGGTAGCGGAGGAGCAAGACGCGGTGATAACCTCTGTTCGGGATGTTTGTGAAGATCCGGACACGCGTGCATCTCTGGACCGTTTTGCAAGTGGACGTGCAGGGCGCCTCTGTCGAATGTTGGTTGCACAACACGGAAAGCGGGTTGCGGGCCTGGCGGGTTGGCAGCAGGACGAGATGGTGGGCGTAGTGCAGGTTCACCTGGTGTTGCCTGCGCACCGGGACCGGGGTGTGGGAACGGCGCTTCTGGTGCGATTGATTGAACAGGCCCGAGACGTGGGCGTGCGGTTCCTGGAGGCGGCGTTGCCAGAGGTGGCGTTGCGGTCGCAACGGATTTACCGGCGGCAGGGCTTCCAGGAGGTGGGGCAACAGGTGGATGGATGTATTGTATACGAGAAATATTTGGGCGGCAAATCATGATAAATTCTGACGGAGTGGACGGACTGTGAACGAAAAGATCGTACCTTTTACGGATTTGCTGTTGGATCCAAACACATGGGAAGCCTGGACGCCTCGGGACGAAGTTGAGATCCGGTCTTCTGTACTGATTGACGGAGGTCCGGGCGGGCGCCCGGCTCTGGTATTGGAAGGGGCAGGGAATCCGTTTGCCTGCGGTTGCTGGCGGCTTTCACTGGGTGGATTGCAGGGCGGACGACGCTATCGTGTAGAGGTTGTTTTTCGGACAGAGGGTGTTGATGCACCGGGCAAGTGCGTACGTGCAATTTTGACGGAACAGCCGGAGCAAAAAAAGGAACCGGCTTTTTACGATCATCTGGACAGCATGGGCAGGCGAGACGGATGGCAGGTGCTGGCCCGGGAGCTAGACGTGGCTGGAGAAACGCCTGCGCTGGCATTGAACCTGTTTTTGGCGTGGTCTGCACGGGGGCACGTACGCTGGAGTGATGTGCGGTTGTACGATGTGACGGCCGAGCGTGCCGGCGGACGGAATGTAAAACTGGCGGCCATTTCAGGAAATCCGAAGAACCCAACTTCTCCGGCGGCGTGTATTGATTTTTACGCAAATCGCATCGATGAGGTTCGCGGGGCAGATCTGGTGTGTTTGCCGGAGTTGATTAATGTGATGGGGGTACCACAGGACCGTGCTGGGTTGGCCGAACCGATACCGGGACCTACTTCTGAACGGTTGTCCGACCGGGCGCGTACCCACGGTTTTTATCTTGCCGCAAGCATTCTGGAGCGAGCAGGTGGCGCAATTTATAATACTGGATTGTTGATTGACCGGTCCGGTGGCATTGTGGGCAAATACCGGAAGACCCATCTGGCGCCTGGAGAAGATCTGCTCCAGGGTGTGGCACCGGGGAATGATTATCCGGTGTTTCGCACAGATTTTGGAACGGTGGGTTATATGATTTGTTGGGACGGTCACTTCCCGGAGGTGCCGCGCCTGCTTTCGTTGAACGGTGCGGAAGTGATTCTTTTTTCGAATGCGGGAGATGGACGGGAAGGGGGCAGCCTCTGGGAGCCGTTTATCCGCACGCGTGCCCTGGACAACCAGGTGCATATTGTGGCGGCGGTGAATGCCGGACGGTCGTGCATTGTGAGTCCCAAAGGTGAAGTGCTTTCCATGGCGGATCAAACGTCAGGTGCAATTGCATCTGCTACCTGTGATCTGGATGCGAGTGTGGCCAATTTCAGTGGGCGTCCAATTCACCGGCGGTACGATCAATATCGCCGCGCCGATTCGTACGATGCCCTGCGGCGCCACCTCTGGGATATCTGAGAAGGATTTCCCAAAACATATATTCGTTTCTATTTTTTTCTTTTGACCTTTTATCTTTTCCGGTTTTGATATGGCCAAACTTCTGGTAGTAGACGACAACGAGAGCATCTGTCAGCTTATCGCAGATTTTTTCAGCGGGATTAAGGGACACACGGTGTATGCTGCAAGCAATGCTGCAGATGCATTGCAACTGGTGCAGCGGCACAACCCCGAGGTGGCCATGCTGGACATTATGATGCCAGGAGTCCACGGTGTGGAGTTGTTGCGGCAGATTAAGAAGATTGCCCCGGAGATCAAGGCGATCATGATTACGGCCGTGGACGACGAGTCCATAGCGAAAGAGGCCATGGACGAGGGGGCCGTGGACTATGTGGCAAAACCTCTGGACTTAAATTACCTGGATGCGCTTGTGACGTTTCAACTTTTGTAACAAAAAAATGAGATTGTACACAGAACGCCCGCCGCTTCCGAACCAGGAAGGGCGGGCGGTTTTTTTTGTGCGCGGAAGATTAGCCCCGGTCCGGTACGCGCCAGTTGGGATGCCAGACGGAGGTTGTCGGTAAGGTTGTTTCTTCGGTCCAGCCGTCTTTCATGGTTTCAAAGTCCGGCAGCGCGGGGTGTACGACAGTTTCCCAAAGGTGCTCTACATCTTCGTACGTGTGCAGCGTGTGAGTTGGTGGGGCAGCTGCATAGGCGTCCAGCAATTCGCGGCCTTTGTCACCCAGCCAGCGAACTTCGTCTGCAACCATACGTTCGCCGGTTTTGCGGTTGGATTGCCTGGCGGTGGCGCCCATTGCAAAATGGGGGCCGGGTGCGTCTTCCGGGGGGATACGCGAGAGGTCTACACCGTCGGGTTCCAATGCCCAGAGGAGAGAGGTTTCCACTTTGCCGGCGTGATCTCCTCCGCTTTTGTTGTCCTGGTCAAAGCCGGGCTGGTTGGCTTCGAAGTCTGGCAGCCCGAAGAGCCGGGTGCCCACGTGCGGCTGGAGCAAGGCGAGGAGTGTTTTGAGGTCTTTCCAGTTGGGGCCGTAGTGGCCGGTAAAAAAGATTGCGGCGTGGAAACCCAGGTGGTCTGCCATGCGGATGTGGTAGCAGATATTTTTGAAGTGTTGCCAGGGCGGCATACAGGTCATCCAGGAGCGTTCTACCTGGCCTACGGTGCGTTCCAGCCAGAGGGCGTAGCCACCCAGTTCGTGGATGTGCCAGTAGTCCGGCGGGGCAACAATGCCGCCGTGCGTGCGTGCGGCTTCGCAGGCAATGCCGTGGGCTTTGAGGCTATCCAGGCCCACTACGTTGTGGGGGCCATGGGGTTCGCACAGGCCGTAGGGGAAGTAGGCGAGGGGGCATTTGGAAAAGGCGGCTTCGAGCTGGTCTGGGAACATGCGTTCCCACCTGACTTCTGGCATGGTTTGAGGCTCCTTGAAGAATGGGGGGAATGGAAGGCCGGGGCGGAACGCTTGTAACGCATTGCAAATTTTCTATTTCAAATTTCAAATTGATCCTGCCCCGGTGTACTTCGATCCGATGGCGGGAGGGCGCGGGAACCGCGCCCCTACGGGAAATGTAAAAAACGGATGACATCTGTTTTATTGCACTTTTCCGCGTCCTGCTACTTGCCAGATGCCTTCTACGAGGCCGTTGCGTACGGCGTAAACGGTGTCGTGTAAATTGGTGGTCATTCCCTGGTGCTGGGGGATTACGGAGAGGCGTTCACCTACCTGGAATTTGTGCGTGCAGGCGCTTACGTCCACGTGGCCGTGTTCTACGGACATGCCGTAGATTTTTGCTTCGGGGTGTTCTACAATGTGGCCGTAGGGTGAATTCTGATCGTTGGTAAAGGTTTTTTTTCCACCATCAATGATGATGCGTTCCGGGGTGGGGGTGCTGACTATGGTTACGAGCATGCGTTCTGGGCAGGTTGTGGGATTGGGCGGATTGTCTGTACGGTTGATGCGTCGTAGGCCTTCAAATACGTAGGAGCCAATGCGTACTTCTGTGCAGCCAATTTCTTTTGAAACGGCTTCCGCACCTGTGCCGCCGCCGCTGACGGTGGGTACGGGGATCCCCGCGGTTTTGAGCAATGCGCGGGTGCGATCCAGGAAGGGTTTGGCTTCTGTGCGACTGGGATAGGTCATGATGCCTTCGAAGTGAAGGCCGGGCAAAGAGGTGATTTTTTTTGCAAGTTCCAGAGCGGCTTCGGGCGTTTGTACGCCGCAGCGTTTTCCGCCGGTGTCCAGTTCGACCAGGACGTGAATTTCGCATTGGCCGGCGGTACCTTCGGAGATGCCCTGTGCGATGAATTCGGAATCTACGGCTACGGTGATGCGGGCTTGTTTACAGAGGCGTACGAGGCGTTCTACTTTTTGTTTGCCTACAATATTGTATGGGATCAGGATGTCTTGAACTCCGGCTGCGACCATGGCTTCGGCTTCGCCCAGTTTTTGGCAGGCGATTCCAATCGCGCCGGCCTGGAGTTGTCGGTGCGCAATTTGTGGGATTTTGTGGGTTTTGGTGTGGACGCGTAATGGGATGTTGTGTTTGCGGCAAGATTCAGCCTGGTCGCGAATATTTTTTTCCAGGATGTCCAGGTCTATGGTGAGGGCGGGTGTATCCAGGTCTTCTACGCGCATGGGAAGTCCTTTTGAGAAGGGGGTTGAGAGGGTCGTGTTGCAAAGGTACTGTGGAAAAAGAAAAAGTGAAACCAAAAAAGAGTAGGTCTATGATTGCGGTTGGGGCAGATGAAATTCCCTTGACGGACCTCGGTGGGAGGACTATTTTACACGCCGTTGAATCGCGTGATTTTATTTTTCTGATCAAGGAGGCGGACGATGGCGATTAAGGTGGGTTTTGTGGGGGCCGGTGGCCGAGCAGGATCCCATATGAAAGTGCTCCAGGCCATGGACGATGTGGAGATTACGGCCATTTGTGATGTGGCAGAAGAGACGGCCAATCGTGTGGCCGGGGAGCTTGGAGCCAGGGCTTATACGGACCATCACCGGATGCTGGATGAGGAAGATTTGACGGCGCTGTACGTGAGTGTGCCCACGTTTGCCCATACAGATGCCGAGGTGCTGGCGGTGCAGAAAGGGCTACATCTGTTTGTAGAGAAGCCGGTTGCACCCACAATGGAGAAGGCGTTGGAGATTCTGAAGGCAGTAAAAAAGGCGGGGGTGTTGACTTCGGCGGGATACCAGGTACGATACTTGGGATATGTACAGCAGGCTCGAAATTTTTTGCAGAACGAGACGGTAGCCATGACGTCTGTGAGCCGCTGGGGCGGGCTGCCGGGTACACCGTGGTGGCGGGTTATGGCACAGTCTGGTGGGCAACTTGTAGAGCAGACCACGCACCAAATTGATCTGCTGCGCTACCTGGTTGGTGAGGTAGAAGAAGTACATGCGTATTTTGCCTTACGGACGTTGACAGATGTACCGAATCTGGATATTCCGGATGTGTATACCCTGAATATGAAGTATGCCAGCGGTGCAATTGGTTCGTTGACGTCTACGTGTACCTTCCGTGAAGGCGGTGGTGCAGGCACCATGTCTATGATTTTGAAGAATAAGCGCGCCGAGGTGGAGTCGGGTGGGGTGAAAGTTTACCCGGATGGTGCGGCAGATCCTGGGTCGGTTCCGAAGGATGTGGGCGATATTGATGAAGTGTTTATGGAGGCCATTCGCACGGGAAACGGGTCCGGGATTCTGTCGGACTACGAAGATGCGGTACGGTCTTTAGATGTGAGCCTGGCGGCCAACCGGTCTGCGGAGACGGGGAAGCCAGAGAAGACGTATTTTTCGCAGCAGAAATAGGGTAGGTTTTCAGAAAAAAGAAAAAGGGCCGGGCGATTGTCCGGTCCTTTTTTATCCGCAAGGTAGCGCGAATGTGTTTTTTTGTATATCTTTGAGGGAAGAATTTCGGGCCATAAAACGCGGGTGCATTCGGTGAGGAGGTTGGTTGATGGAAGAAAACAGGCAGCAGGGGCGGTCGAAGGGGCGGATTGTCGCAGACTATGTGAAATCTATCCTTTTTGCTGTTTTCCTGGCGGTGCTCATTCGCGCGACTCTGGTTCAGGCGTACCACATTCCTTCCGGGTCTATGGAAGATACGCTGCTGGAAGGGGATTATGTATTGGGAGATAAGCTGACGTTTGGTACGCAAATTCCAGATCGGCTGCCTATTTTGAACCTGAAGCTGCCTTCATTTCGTATGCCCGGATTTCGAGGTGTGGAGCCGGGCGACCTGGTGATTTTTGAGTTCCCGGAAGATCCTACGAGGGATTTTATCAAGCGATGTATTGCTGTGGAAGGACAGACGGTAGAGATTAAAAATAAGGTTGTTTTTGTGGATGGAGAATCGTTTCAGGATCCGGATGGCGTAAAATATATGGATAGCCGGGAACGCCCTCGTCGGTATAGCGCACGGGATAATTTTGGGCCGTACACGGTACCGCCGGGACATGTGTTTGTGATGGGAGACAATCGGGACAATAGTTACGATAGTCGTTTCTGGGGGCCGGTGGCTGTGGATAAGGTGAAGGCGCATCCATTGTTGATTTATTTTTCCTGGAATGCACAGGCACCCATCTGGAATATTTTTGAAAAAGTGCGCTGGGGGCGCCTGGGTGCGTTGAATTAGTCCGGACGCGCCAAACGGTCTGGTGGAAGCATTTCCTCCATCGTGCCTTTGGGGCCTCTTTTTGTTTTAGAGGAAGGTTTTCTGGAGAGTAGGAGCGGAGATGAATCGGTGGAGAATTTTACTCTGTGTCGGGATGCTGGTGGGTTGTGGCAAAGAGGTATCGGTAGAGGTGTCGGGCAAGGTAGTCCGTCCGGGGCCCGTGGCATATCGTGCCGATTGGGCTCTTTCGGAATATGTAACGGCGGCA
>JAQCGA010000215.1 GCA_027619145.1 bacterium
TGGCAGAGGCCGTTGAAGAGGTTGGTGGGTACGTTGAGGTGGGTGCGGGTTTTGTAGAAGGCGCGGACGAGTTCGGCTCGGGCAGGGCCGGTGTTGCCTGTGGGGTTGCCGTTGGCGTCCAGGTGAAAATTTCGGTCGTATTCCCAGCCCTGGTGATGGTCGCCTTTGGGGTCCTGGAGGAAGGTGGAGAAGTTGAGGGCCATGCAGAGGCGTTCTTCCAGAGGGTTGCGGAAGGGGTGGTCTTTGGGGAGGACGTTGTAGACGGAGGCGAGGCCGTTGGCGGTGATGGATTGGTAGCCAATGTGGAAGTTGTGACCGGGCCAGCCACCCCGAGGGAGCTGGGCGAAGAAGGTGCCGCCTTCGGCGCGGTGGACGGCTGCGTCCAGGTATTTTTGTTCGCTGGAGAGCTCAAAGAGGAGGGCGAGGAACCAGAGGGCGAAGGCGTCGTAGTTGTTGTTGCCGGTGAAGGGGCAGGTGAGGGTCCAGTCTGCGGCTTTGCGGACGGCGTCCAGGTATTTGTTCTCGCCGGTGATGCGGTAGCCTTCGGCTAAGGCCAGGCCTGCCCAGCCGGTGTCGTAGAAGGGGTCGCGCTGGTTGAAGACACCTTCGGGATAGCCGGGCCGCCACCAGCGGTACGCGCCGCTTTCTTCCTGCTGGGTGAGGAGGTATTCCAGGCCGGCGGTAGCGATGGTGAGGTATTCGTCGTTGGCGAGGGTTTCGTGGGCGTAGAGGTAGCCCAGGATGAGGTTGCCCGGGGTTCGGTATTCGACCGGGGTGCCGTCTTCTTTTTGGCCCCAGCTTCCATCCGGGTTGCGGCCGCGCTGGCAGGTTTCGTGGGCCGTGCGGAAGGTTTGTTCGAGGGTGGGACGGTCCATGGGTGCGAAGGTGTGGCGTGCGTCGGTAATGCGGTCTCGGTGGGCGGCTGGAAAGCCGTCGGGCAGGCATTGGCCGGGCAGGACGAGGTCGAAGGATTCGGTGGCGATGACGCGGAGGTTTTGGGTTTCGGAGTGGATCTGGGCGGTGATGAGGTAGGTGCCGGGCGGGAAGTCGGATTCCAGGTCGCAGGTGAAGGGGAGGACGGTATGCTCGGCGTTGATGCTGCGGTCTTCGTCCCGAAGGGAGAGACGGGTGGCGCCTAAGGGATCGTTGATGAGGAAACGGATCTGGACGGTTTGCGGCTGGAAGCCGAGGGCGTGGAGGTGGATGGAGACGGGGGTTCCGGGGATGAAGCCGATGGATTTGTTGGGGATGTGGATGAGGAGGTTGGGCATGGTAAGAGTCCTTTGTATGGGAGGGTGAGGAGAGCGCAGAGAGCAAGGCGGAGAATATTGACAATTATCGATTCTCAAGCGGCAATTGTCAATTGGAAAGAGCCGGATGTAGATCGTTATAGAGGTTTCCACAGCCGCCTTCGAACTCAAACGAGCCTACCGGCCGCGGTGGAAGATTTTCTGTTCGTCCGGCTATGCCGGAGCGGGATGAAGGTCTGGACGGGGCCTGGTGCGCGGGAGGCCGGTCCGTAAACCGGCCTCATCGGGCGGAAACCCTGTGCTCAACAGGCGAAAACCGAGGTTGTTGTTGCGGTTGGACGGCGAGTTGTTGTTGCGATTCGCCGACCGCGTGTTCTGGGCGTTGTTGTTGAAGTTGCCGCCCCGTTTGACGCGGTTCGAGCCTGGTGCGGCCTCACCCCAAAATGTATGAAGATCGAAGAAAATCCCTCCTCAGATGCCGGGTGTCCGCGTGTTGGATATGTCCCAGCAAGCTTTGTGCGGATTGCACGAAAGCCCGTTCGTCGATCTCTCCTTCCAGGTATGCTTTCTCCCGGCTCCGTAGCTTCTTTTTGAACCGCGTCCAGCCGGACGGTTGGAGACGAATCAAGCCCGGAAAAATCCGGACGCCCAGAAACGGAATCCCCTGTGTAATCGGAGCGAGGATCGTGGCCCGTCCCTTGAGGCCGAGCAGCAATTTGTCCTGAAGAAATCCCCGGATCTCTGCCAGGTGCCGGTGTAATGCGGCTTTGTCATTGCCAAAGATCAACATATCGTCCATATACCGAATGTAAGGGCCGACACCCATCGCATCCTTCACCAGGTGGTCCAGATAGCCCAGGTAGAAATTGGCGAAGTACTGGCTGGTCAGGTTTCCGATAGGAAGCCCCTTTCCGGGCGCTCCGTCGGGAATAGGATGGTCGATAATTCGGTCCAGCAGGTCAAGCAGCTTTCGGTCTTTGATTTTTCGCGCCAGCAACTCCTTGAGCTTCTGGTGGTCCACGCGCTCGAAGAATTTCTCTACATCAATCTTCAGAAAGTACCGGTTCTTTCGACTCAATGCCTGTGCCCGCCGGATGGCCCGGTGTGTGCCTTTATCCTTCCTGCAGGCATAGGTGTCGTAGATTGAAAATGCCTCGAAAAATGGACCCAGCACATTGCAGATCGCGTGGTGGACCACCCGGTCCCGGATATCGGCTGCGCAGATTTTCCGGGGTTTCGGCTCGTACACCATAAAAGTCCTGTACGGTCGCGGGATGTACGTGTCCCGGAGCAGATCCTCCTCAAGGCCCAGGAGTTCAGTTTCCATTTGGAAGTAAAACTCCGCCACTGCTGGCCGGTCTTTCTTGCCCCGCAGCGCTTTCTTGGCAGCCAGGAGCAGGTTGTCGATCCGGTTGGAAAAGGTAAACCGCACCCGTTTGGGGAATTTCTCCGTAGCAGGCAACAGCCACCGGAGAAACTCGGTCCACTTGACGAAGACCGGCAAATCCTCATTTTTCGGATGGCTGCTCATCTGGGCCTCCCGCTGTATCTTCTGCCTCCGACTGTGCCTCCTGCCCGACGAGTTCCAGAATTGCAGCTCCATAGCGCTCGAGTTTGGCCTTTCCCAGGCCTTCCACCGTTGCCAGTTTGTTCAAACTCTGCGGCCGTTTATGCGCGATTTCAGCGAGTTGCCTGTTTGTGCAAATCACATAGGGTGGAATGCCCTCTTCTTTCGCCTGTCCATTGCGCCAGTCCCGCAGCGCGTTGAACAGCGGCCAGTCCTGTTCTTCCAGCATCTGTCGCCATTCCTCCCGCCGTTCCTTTTCCTGCTGACGACGGGGAGAAGCCGGCACTTCCGCTTCCGGCCGCAGCATGTTATACGTAACCACCATGGCCATGTAGGGAAACTCGTCCTTGACGAAAAAGTGGTCCCGAACAGACAACACCTCCTTGTCCTTCACAAAATCCCGCAGGGCCGTATCGTCAAACGCGCCCCGAGAGCGGAACTGAAGCCCAATGTAAAAACCCGCACAAGCACCGGTCTTCCCTCCCGACGATATGTCCGGACTCCCCGCCGAAATCGACCCGCTTACGCGGGAATGTGAAAACCATTCCCACCCCCAAGGCTTCCACTCCGCAGGGCAGGACGGCTACCGCACGCCTGCCCATGCTTCGTTTCAGCCTTTCCTGAAAACCTGAAAAACTGAATCTGAAAAAGGTAATAGCGTAAAAGTGTAGAGTGTTATTTGGCCCGCCTCAACAGGCGAAAACCGAGGTCGTTGTGGCGGTAGGACGGCGAGAAGTTGCTGCGATCCGCCGACCGCGTGAGCCGGGCGTCGTAGTCGAAGGAGCCGCCCCGCCAGACGCGGATCGAGCCTGATACAGGCCCCATGGGATCCACCTGCGCACTGCTTGAATACGATCCATACCAGTCCTGTACCCACTCCCACACATTCCCGTGCATGTCATACAACCCCCACGGGTTCGCCTTCTTCGTCCCTACCTGATGCGCATACTTCTCACCAATAGCCCAGGCGTTGTCATCATACCACGCATAGTCCTTCAACTGATTCTCATTATCTCCGAATGACCAACGCGTCGTTATTCCCGCACGGCAGGCGTATTCCCACTCCGCCTCGCTCGGCAGCCGGTACAGGGAGTCTCCTGTGGCCACGTTCAGCCTGTGGACAAATTCCTGTGCGTCGTTCCAGGACACGTACACCGCCGGGTTGTCAGGTTTCTCCTGCACATAGCTTCCTCCGCTCCACGGCGTCGTCCCCATCACCGCCTCCCACTGTCCCTGTGTCACCTCGTATTTCCCCAGGTGAAACCCCTGGCTGATCGTCACCTCATGCTGCGGACCTTCATCACTGCCGTGACCCGGCTCCGAACCCGGCGAACCCATCGTAAATGTCCCCGGCGCAATATACACGAAGTCCATTGTCGTGCTGCCGGTGAGCGTGACGGTTGTTGTTTCGCCGGCGTTGCCGGAGGGGGTGTACAGGTCCAGTACGCCGCCGGATTGGGTAATGTCATACGTCACTTCTTTCGGCGCGGCGACCAGGTCGTAGAAGAACGGCACCTTGTTCGCTGCGCCGAGCACTTTGAGGGGAAGCGCTACATTTTTAAGCAAGGGCAGCAGCTTGCTGGTGTATTGTGAGATATTCTCCGGTATGGTGGACGATTGCCACAGCCAGAGAGCGATGTTATCGACATTATCAAGCGTCAGATCGATGATCTCGGTGATCAGGGTTTTTACATCTCCCTCGCTGATCGCCAGGCCGATGTTGCTGATATCGGTCGCATTGAGGTCGAGCTGTAAATTGCCCAGGTTGGTCACCAGTCCTCCAATACCGGTAATGGGCATCGACAACACGACATCCAGGGTATTGAAAATCATCTGGGCGAAATTCAGCACCGTTGCCTATCCCACCGGATCGCTCAAATCCGTAATCCGCGAGAACGGATAAGCCTCTCCCTTGGTCATCAAAATCGTGTAATCTCCATCTGCAACTTCAAGCGAGTCCAGGGATTCGTCATAGAATTTGATAGGCGGCCAGCGCCATTCAAAAAAAGCGCTTCGGGTCATCAACAGTTTCGTCGCCAAATACGAACTGCCGCCCAGGCTTGAGATGCCCGTTCCGTAGTAGATGTAATTGGGGTTCACGAAAACCAGGTAATTCCCGCTTCCATCCGCAAGCCACGGGTCGTCTGAATCGTCGGTTCTTACGTCCTTACCCGCTGGAGCGCCGGCGTCTAAAACATCCACCAGAATCCCCGTGGCCGTTTCATACATCGTTTCAGTCCCAGTGCCATTCAAGACCTCATCGGGGTTGGATTTCAAGCGGGACTCTATCTGTGATACCAGCCCTGAGAAATCTGCATGCTCCGTCACTTTCTGCACAATCTGTGCGCGCTGCTCCGAGGAGCTGCCTGCCAGCAGCGGGTTCATCATGACCAGCGAAATGGCTGTTGTGGTCGTATTCACTTCCACAGTATTGCCCACAGCCAGTTTTGAGAGTATGCCAGACGCGGGTTTGCCCGCAACAGCACCTGCAGGCATCACATAACTCAGCAAGACAGGGTTCCCCCGGGCATTCTCAACCAGAAGCACCTGCGGCTTCGATACCGTAGTTGTTGGGGTCCGGCCACTTCCAGACGCATCTGGAGATATGGATGTAACCGGGGTTACAATCTTCAGGTCTTCTACTTTCAATGTGCTTCCTGTTGGCAACGATACCTGCGACTGAATTTCTTCCTGCCCCACCTTTTGTCCGTAAACTCTCGCGAAGGCCAGGAAGTCGCTCAGGTTGACGGTTCCGTCTCCGGTCAGATCGTATCTGGCCTGGGTGGTATTGTATGCCTGTGCGAAGAGGATGAAGTCGGCCAGGTCCACGGTGCCGTTGCCGTTGAAGTCGGCGTCTGCGGCGGTCTGGGCTCTCGGCATGCCCGGGGTCAGGAAGACCGTCAGAAGCATCGACAGCAGAAGTACGCGCATTTTCATCGTTGTCCCCTCCCGTACAAACAAAAAGCCGCACCTGCAACGTGCGGCTTTTGCCGTCATAAATGAAACCGGTTTTGTCCAGAAGTGTTCATCGGCTCCCTCCCGGTCCGGATACCCAACTTACATAAGTGCTGACCAATATAGGGGTGGGACTGATGGAGAGCAACCGAAAAGTGGCTGCTGGAAATTTGGTTTCCCTCAACCGAAGATTCAGGCTTTCATGGTTTGGATGGGTTCCGTCAGGTTGGATTCGATGGCACGGGCTTTCGCGAACAGAAGAAAGTGTTCCTCGTCCTGAAGATGTTTGATCTGTACGGTCCGGTTTCCGAGTTTTGCTCCGAACAGTCTCAGCCAGAACCACTTTTTCAGTACCAGGCTCATGACGTTCTTCGGCGTTTCACCTGCTTTGCGCCATTTGGTCAATGTGCTGCGGTGTATGCCCAGGTAATCTGCAATGTCCGAGAACGAAGTTCCGGTTACGTCGCAGAGGAATTCCATTTCTTCCCCGGAGAGATTGTTCGGGGTTCCGCAGAGTTCATTCGCGATGGCCCGGTGAATTCTGAGGATTTCTTCTTCGAGGATGACAACTGTGCCGTCCGGCAGACGCTCCAGATGAAGTTCGGGAACCGTCCAGACTTTACCGGCAGCCTGATAGGGATAGTTTTTTTTAGTTAAGGTCTTCATTTTCTTCTCCGGTGAAACCTTCCGAGCGCGCATACGCACGAGCCGATTCGAGAGAACGAAAGCCGGGCGATCCTTCCGTGCCGTCGTAGAAACAAAAGAGGACCGCAAAGATCACTTCATTTCCTTTGAAGTAGATCCGAAAGCAGCCGTAGTAGCCCGGATTCCGTTTCCGTTCCGGCGGCGCCCAGACTGCAATCTCAATTTCCCACCGCCGATTTTCCACCCTGCGTTCACCCAGGTACCGGCCAGAGGCTATCAAGTACCGGAGCTTGCCGCGTGCGTGAGCATAGCGCGGGGTTTCCGGTTCGTGCTGAACTGCTCGCTGGCGGGGAGACAGTTTCTCGATTTCTTTTAACCAGTCCATGAGATATTATCTACTTGTTGAATATATCAACAAAGAATAAAAAGTCAACGTTCTGCGCGAGGGGATGAATCAGTGGTTTCGGAAGACGGGGGGCCCCCCCCCCCCCCCC
>JAQCGA010000216.1 GCA_027619145.1 bacterium
CCCCAGGCCCGCCGCACCCGTTTCGAATCGCAATACAGCCTCAAGCCAGATCAGGTAGAAACCCTCACGGCCACGCGCGAACTGGCAGACTACTTCGAAGCCGTTGTAGATACCGGAGCAGATGGAACCGCCACCGCGAACTGGATTCAGGGGGATGTGCTCCGGATCTTAAACGACCGAAAACTTTCAATTACTGAACTAAAAGCCACCCCCCAAAACCTCGCGGCCCTCCTCAAAATGCTAGGGATGGAATACCCTGGAATTGTATTCTCCAGAACCGTCTTTGAAGACATGGCCACTACCGGCGAAGCACCCGAAACTATCGTACAGAAAAAAGGCCTCGTGCAGATCAGCGACGAAAGCGCCATCGACGGCATCGTAGATAAGATCATTTCCACATACCCGGACGAAGCGGAACGCTACCGGGGTGGAGACAAAAAACTGCTTGGCTTTTTGATGGGACAGGTCATGAAAGAAAGCAAAGGCAAAGCCAACCCCAAACTGGCGAATCAGCTCCTGCAACAGAAATTGGGCTGACGCCGAAAGTTGTCCAATGTCCTCCGATACGCCCCCCCCGTGGTACGACCGTTTCTTCAGCCACGAATATCTCGCCTTCGACGAACACCCTCACACCGACCTCGAAATTGAATTCCTCCTCCAGTTCCTGGACCTAGAGCAAGACCTCCGCATCCTGGACGTGGGCTGTGGGTACGGCCGTCACCTCATTCCGTTAGCACAAGAAGGCTTCTCCGTCACCGGCATAGACCGTTCCCCCGTCATGCTCTCAACAGCCCACAACACAGCACAAAATGCCGGCCTCACCTTGCCCCTTGTACGGGCAGACATGCGCGCCCTTCCTTTTGTCGAAACATTCGACACCTGCCTGAGCCTCTTTTCCTCTTTTGGTTATTTTGACACCGAAGACGAAAACTTTCGCGTCCTCCAGAACATCGCAGACGCTCTGGTCCCCGGGGGCCAATTCCTTTTAGAAACAGTCAATCGAGATTTCGTCGTACGGCACCTCATTCCCACGCAAGTCTACCGGCCCGAAGGAATGTTTCTGGTAGAAGAACGGCAGTTCGACCCAATTTCCAGCCGCTCGCGTGTAGATGTGACCGTCTTTCAAAACAACGAACAAACCCACCTCTATCACTCCATTCGACTCTATTCTTTCACAGAACTCGAAATGCTTCTCACCGCCGTGGGCCTGGTCCCCAATGCCGTCTGGGGCGATTTTCACGGCAATGAATATACCTGTAACACACCACACATGATCGTGCTTGCAGAAAAACCATGAGCCGGCACCTTGTCATCGTAGCCAAAAACCCCATTCCAGGCACCGTCAAAACCCGCCTGCAATCGCGGTACAGCCCGGAACAAGCCGCTCAAATCTACCACGCCTTTATTCAGGATACCCTCCACACCGCAATCCGTGTTCCTGTGCACAACCGTTTCCTCGCCTGTTCTCCACCAGATGCCGTAGCAGCTCTCTCTGCCATCGCTGGACCGCGCTTTCAGGTATTCCCGCAAATTGAAGCCGACCTCGGAACGCGCATGCACGCAGCCCTTACGCACTGCTTTGAACAGGGGGCCCATCAGGCCATTCTTCTGGGCACAGACATCCCCTCTCTCCCGGCCAATCATCTGCACCAGGCTTTCACCCTGCTTTCCCAAAAAGACACCGTCCTCGGCCCCAGCACAGACGGCGGATATTATCTGATTGGCCTTACCGCACCCTGCCTGCACATTTTCCAGAACATCGAATGGAGCACACCCGCCGTTCTCAGCCAAACCGTAGAACGCATCCAGGCGGCCGGGCTTTCTCTCGGCCTGCTCCCTCCCTGGTACGATGTGGACACCCCCGAAGAACTCGATATTCTCCTGGCGCACGCAAGAGCCCTCGAACAATCCGGCAGTTCGGACACCCCTCGCCATACCCTCGCCTGTCTCTCTTCCTTGACCTGAACCCGTCCCGGCGCTATCTTGGGCTTGTCCACAGCAAAACACGCTCTCTCCGGAAGCCAGTCCAATGGAAGAAACACCCGAAGCCGCCGCCCGCAGAATCTTTGGACAACGCGCTACAACCTACACCACCAGTGCTACGCATACAGACCCCACCGTTTTGCAAAACGTAGCCCAAAAAGCCTGCCTCGAACCAAACCACTGTGTCCTGGACATTGCTACCGGCACCGGCCATACGGCCTTTGCCCTGGCCCCCCACGTCCGTTTTGTCGCAGGCCTGGATCTCACACGTGAGATGATCTCGGAAGCCATAACTCTCCGCGACAAAAACAACCTTTCCAATACTTCCTTCTTGCTCGGGAACGCACACGTTTTGCCATTTCGGCGCGCGACCTTCCATCGGATAACGTGCCGTCGATCCGCCCACCATTTTTCTTCCATCCGAAAAGCGCTCTCCGAAATGCGGCGGGTTCTGATTCCCGGTGGCCGCCTGGTCATTGACGACCGCAGCGTGCCCGAGAACGACTTCGTGGACGCCTGCATGAACGAATTGGACACCTACCACGACGAATCCCACATACGCCAGTATCGCCCATCCGAATGGCGTTCGCTCCTTCAACAAGCTGGATTCACGGTCTCCAGCCTGGACACCTATGTTCAGCACCGTTCCCTTGACGCCCATACCAGCAACGTCTCTCCAGAAAACGTACAGAAAATCCTGGACCGCCTTCACGGCTTACACTCCAGCGAAAAAACCCTGCTGAATCTGGTCAAAAAAGATGGAGACCTGTACTACAACCACTGGTACGTCACGGTTGCGGCAGTCCTACCCGAATAGCCCACAAAGATCGGCCACATCAACCCCTATGTCCGCGCACCCCAGAAAAACTTCGGCCTCAATCGGAAAAATTGACCTCAGCCTTGCACGGCGCATCCTGGCCCTTACCGTACCGGTCGCGCTGACGGGGCAGTTGGACAACCTCGTGGGCTTCGCAGACATCTACATGGTTGGGCAGCTCGGAACAGCGGCCATTTCCGCAGTGGGCATCTCCAACCAGATTATCATGGTCATCACCATTGCCATGGTCGCCGTCACCACCGGCACAATGGCCCTCGTTGCTCAGGCCGTAGGGGCTGGAAACCGCGAGTCGGCCAGCGCAGCCGCCAAACAGTCTTTCACGCTCGTTGCCCTGCTCAGTATTGGCCTCAGCCTCCTGGGCATGACTGCCGCCAGCACCATTCTGGAAGCCCTCAGCGTAAAAGCGGATGTTGTACATCTGGGCGCACCTTACCTGCGGGTATTTTTTGGCGGCATCATGTTCATGACGCTCAACTTTGTCGTCACCACTTGCCTGCAAGGAGCCGGAGACACCCGCACGCCACTCTACATTGGCTTGCTCATCAATGCCATAAAATTGGTGGCCAGCTATGTGCTCATCTTTGGCCTGTGGGGGTTTCCGAAAATGGGGGTAACCGGTGCAGCAGCAGGTACCATCGTGGGGCGATTCGGCGGACTCCTCGTGGGTCTCTGGGTTCTCTACAGCGGAAGGTTCGGCCTTGCGCTCCTCCCAAACACCACGTACCGCCTGGACCGGCTTCTGGCACGCAGAATCCTGCGCATCGGGATCCCCTCCGCCCTCCAGGGTCTCTTCCGCAACGGCTCCAACCTGATTTTCATCAAATTGATTGCTCTTACCTCATCCTCCACAACCGCCGTTGCAGCATTCTCTATTGGCAACCAGATGGAACGCGTCTTGCGGCGTACCTCCCTGGCCTTTGGCACAGCAGCCACTGCCCTGGTCGGTCATAGCCTGGGCGCGGGCAAACCCGAAGAAGCCGATCAACGCGGCTGGACCGTCCTCTTAATCGCAACAGCAACCACCCTCCTGCTGGGCCTCCCGGTTGCACTATTTGCGCACCCCTTCCTTGGCCTGTTTACCACCGCCCCCGAAGTCATACAAATGGGCGTTGTTTATCTTTATGCAATGGTCCTGGCCGAACCCTTCATGTGTGCGGCCATCGTCAGCGGAGGTAGCCTGCGGGGTGCCGGGGACACCATGCCCGCTCTATATTACACCGTCATACCGCAATGGCTCATACGCCTACCCGCTGCCTACGTTCTGGCCTTTGTACTCGGATACGACATCAACGGCATCTGGGCCGCCCTCGTCATCTTCAGCGGGTTGCAGGGCGCACTCACCGTATGGAAGTTCGCTCGTGGCGAATGGAAAACGCTCAGTATTTGAACCCCAGGAGAGACCGCATGAAAATCACCCGCATCGACCAGTTTTTTCCACGCCCCCGTATTCGCCTGATTCGTATTGCCACAGACACCGGCCTGGAAGGCTGGGGCGAAACCACCCTGGAAGGCAAACCCCGGAGCGTCCATGCCGCAGTAGAGGAACTGGCAGAGTATCTCGTAGGCAAAGACCCCCTACGCATCGAACACCACTGGCAACACATCTACAGATCTGCCTTCTTCCGGGGCGGTGCCATCTTGATGACGGCCCTCTCCGGCATAGACCAGGCCCTGTGGGATATCGCCGGGAAACATTTCAACGTGCCCGTGTACCAGCTTCTCGGCGGCCCGGTCCGGGACCGCATCCGCGTATACGCCCACTGGGGAATTGGCAGCCTCTCGGACGAAGGAAAAGCCGCTGCAAAAACCCGCCTGGAAACCCTTCAGAAACAGGGCGGCTACACCGCATTCAAATCCGGCCCCGGAGGAAAGTGGCGCGGCCACGAACCTCCTGCCGTCATCGACGAATTCGTACAACGCGCCTACCTCATGCGCGAATGGGTTGGCCCAGACGTAGAACTCGCCTTCGATTTCCACGGCAAGATGACCCCCGCCTTCGCCGTTGAAATCTGCAACGAACTCAAAGGGATGCGCCCTATGTTCGTTGAAGAACCCGTCCCGCAAGAAAACGTAGACGCCCTCAAACACGTTTCGGATCACGTCCCCTTCCCCATCGCTACCGGCGAACGTCTGCTCTCCCGCTGGGAGTTCCGCACCGTATTCGAAAAACAGGCTGCCGCCTACCTCCAGCCAGACGTCTCCCACGCCGGCGGCATCTCAGAACTGAAGCGCATTGCCAATATGGCCGAAGTCTACTACATGCACGTCCTTCCCCACTGCGCTATCGGCCCCGTCGCCCTTTCCGCCTGCCTTCAGGTTGATGCCGCCATCCCCAACTTCCTCGCCCAGGAACAGATCGACCAGGGCCTGGGCCACGGACTACTCGTTGACCCCTGGCAGGTCAACGAAGGCCACATTGACCTCCCCACCGGACCCGGGTTAGGAATCGAACTCGACAAAAAAGAAATCACAAAACATTGCGAGTACCGCGAAGAATTGGGTGGCGAATTCTACTACGAATCGGATGGTAGCGTAGCCGACTGGTAATCCGGCGCCTTCACTCGGCAAATGCAAAAGGGCGATCTATCTCCGCAGATAGATCGCCCTTTTCTTATATCCCACACCATTTCATTCCTTAGACTCTCGCCAGTGTCGCTGCACAGGTACTGGAACCTCCGTCACTTCCCAATAGTCTTCCGGCAACTCCTGCCAGGCCGGCATCGTCAACGCATCCCGGTCCCACACCACATTTCCTTTCCGCAGTGTCAGCTTACATTCCAATCGGTCCTGCCCATCCATCCGCCCGTACCCACAGTCTCTGTACGAGAACGACCCCTTCCGGTGCTCCAGAACCGCCACATCCGCCTCGGCCCCAATACTCAACGTGCCCAGTTGAGGTCGTCCAATTGCCTGAGCAGGCGTTACGGTTGAGCGATAAATGACCTCCTGGAGCGGCATCCCCATCACCAGACACTTGGACATCGTATCCAGCATACTGATCACGCACCCGTGGATATTGGACATATGTAGATCCGTACTGATCGAGTCTGGCTTGAATCCCTGCTCGAACGCCCGGGCCCCATTCCGAAACCAGAAACTCGCGGCTCCATGGCCCAGATCGAACCACACCCCGCGCTCCCTCGCCTCGAACATGTACGGATACACCTTCCCATTCTCGTCAATCACCGGAAACTGCCGCGCGAACACGTGCGTATGAATATCCTTCGGGCGCAATTTCTTCAAAATCAAATCCGGATACGGCCGTTCCGGCGGCCGCGGCCAGAAATCTACCATCACTGGCATCCCACATAAATCTCCAGCTTCAACTGACCGCTCAACCGACTCCCACGGCGGATGCACCGCATCGAACGGTTCCTTCGTCCAGTAATGCGCCGTTTTGATTCCCACAACAAATTCCCTGTGATCCGTCGCTGCCCGCGCGGCCGCTTTCACATCAAATGTACCAATGTCCTGCTCTACTTCCCCCATCCCCGGTGCGCTGATATTCACGTAGGCCAGCACCCGGCAAATTGACTTCTCCATCACAGACGTTCGAAAATGCTCAATCTCCTCACACCCGGCCGTTCCCGTATCCACACACGTCGTCACACCCTCTTTCAAGAAGTGGGCATCCGCATGTAAGCTTCCCAAAAAAAAGTCATTCGAGTGATGGAGCCGGTTCACATATGCGTGTACGTGAATATCCAGCAAACCAGGAGTTACCAGCAACCCGGATACGTCCACAACGTGCACCGCTTCAGCCGGCGGAATCCTCTCTGCCACCCGGGCAATCCGCCCGTTCCGCACCCCCACGTCCCGAACCCCATCCACACCATTGGCAGGATCAATCACGTGCCCACCTTTCAACAGCAAATCGAGCTTTTCTTCCGCCATCGCAACGGGCTCCTCTTTTCGGGTAAATGATGTGTCAACCGAACCTGGAAAAGCATACTTGATATTGTACGGTCTGGAATTATATTATACAACCCACAAACGAACCGCCCAGAAAGCCCACCTCCAGGAACCGTGAAACAGAACAACTCGGAATCCGGTCCAACTAAATGCA